>JACCYU010000013.1 GCA_013696315.1 Gammaproteobacteria bacterium
ATCCTCGGCATGCACCTCCGGCTTTGCAACCCACGTCGAAGCCAGGTCGCCCCCAGTTGTGTCGATTCATGGACATCTTATAGGGCGCGAAGTTCGCTGTCATGCAGCTTGGCCGCGCGTGATGCGATGACACCGAGATTTCGCTATTCTTTGGCTCCCTTGCCGCAGCCTGTTCAAACAATGCTTGTTTTGCCCGGAAACAGCGCCTTTTCCGAGTTCCGCCGTTGCCGGCTGCTGGACGACTTGCTGCGCCTCGATGTCGGCATTACGGATGTTCGCGCCCGCCATCTGCATTTTGTGGCTTCGACACAGCCGCTGACCCTTTCCCAACAGGCCATCCTCGACAAGTTGCTAATCGAGACGCCTGAGGTGGACACCGAAGCGGAGGGGCAGCTGTTCCTGGTCATCCCTCGACCGGGAACGATCTCGCCGTGGGCGAGCAAGGCCACCGACATCGCGCACAGCTGCGGACTGATCGACATCACGCGCATCGAGCGTGGTGTGGCCTATCGCGTCGCTTGCGAGCATGACCTGGACGCGCCGGTTCGCGCCGGCGTGACCGCCCTGATCCACGATCGCATGACACAATCGGTGATACACGAAGTCGATGCGGCGGCTCAGCTTTTCAGCAACGCACAACCAGCGCGCCTTCGGACGATCGAACTCGGCGCCGACACGAATGCCGCGCTGGCCGCGGCCAATCGCCATATGGGGCTGGCTTTGTCCGAGGACGAGATCGGCTATCTGGCGACACATTATGCCGCCATGGCGCGTGCCCCCACGGACGTGGAACTCATGATGTTCGCGCAGGCCAATTCCGAGCACTGCCGGCACAAGATATTCAACGCTCGATGGAGCATCGACGGCAAACCGCAGGGCGCATCGTTGTTCGACATGATCCGCAACACGTACCGGTGCGCGCCGGACGGCGTGTTATCCGCCTATCACGATAACGCGGCGGTCATCGAAGGTTCGCGCGTACGACGTTTCTGGCCCGTCTCCGATACGCGGATATATACGGCATGCGAGGAAGACGCGCATATCGTCATGAAGGTGGAGACGCACAATCATCCCACCGCCATCTCGCCGTTTCCGGGCGCGGCCACCGGCGCGGGCGGCGAGATCCGTGACGGTGCGGCCACCGGCATCGGCGGCAAGCCGGTGGCGGGTCTGTGCGGCTTTTCGGTCTCGAACCTGCGTATTCCGGGGTTCGAACAGCCCTGGGAGCACAATTGCGGCAAGCCGGCGCGCATCGCCTCGGCGCTGGACATCATGCTGCAAGGTCCGCTCGGCGCGGCGGCGTTTAATAACGAGTTTGGACGGCCAGTCATCGCTGGGTATTTCCGCACGCTTGAACAGCAGGTTCCTGGCGCGGATGGCACAGAGATGCGGGGCTATCACAAACCCATCATGCTGGCCGGCGGCATTGGCCATATCCGTGGCGCGCACATCGACAAGCGCGCCGTCCCGAGTGGCGCGCCGGTGGTCGTGCTGGGCGGGCCGGCGATGCTCATCGGTCTGGGCGGCGGCGCGGCATCCAGCATGGCCAGCGGCGTCAGTGATGAAACGCTGGATTTCGCCTCCGTGCAGCGCGGCAACCCGGAGATGCAACGGCGTTGTCAGGAGGTGATCGACCGCTGCGTGGCGCAGGGCGCCGATAATCCCATTCTGTCGATTCACGATGTCGGCGCTGGCGGGCTCGCCAACGCGATCCCGGAACTGCTTGCAGACGCGGGCCGCGGCGGGCGTATCGAGCTGCGCGCGATCCCTAACATCGAACCCGGCATGTCGCCACTGGAAATCTGGTGCAACGAAGCACAGGAGCGTTATGTGCTGGCAATAGACGCGGCGCGCCTGGCGCATTTCGAGCGCTTGTGCGAACGCGAACGGTGCCCGTATGCCGTCGTCGGCCACAGCACCGATGACACGCAACTGATCGTCGAGGATCGCCATTTCGGCAATGCGCCGATCGACTTGCCGCTGGCAATGCTGCTCGGCAACCCACCAAGAATGCACCGCAATGTACGACGCGCGGCCGTTCCTCAGCGCGCTTTCGATACCCGCGGGATTTCCAACGACGAAGCCGTGGACCGCGTGTTGCGCCTGCCCGCGGTCGCCAGCAAGAGTTTTCTGATCACCATCGGCGACCGCACCGTCGGCGGGCTGGTGGCGCGCGATCAGATGGTCGGGCCGTGGCAGGTGCCAGTGGCGGACGTGGGCGTTACCTGCGCCGATCTTTACGGTCATGCGGGCCAGGCAATGGCCTTGGGCGAACGCGCGCCGGTCGCGCTGGTCGATCCTGTGGCGTCCGGACGCATGGCGGTCGGCGAGGCCATCACTAACATCGCGGCGGCCTCGATCGCGCGACTAGCCGATGTGCGTCTGTCCGCCAACTGGATGGCCGCGGCGGGACACAACGGCGACGACGCCGCGCTGTTCGACACCGTGCGCGCCGTGGGTCTGGAGCTGTGTCCGGCGCTGGGCATCGCCATCCCGGTCGGCAAGGATTCGCTGTCCATGAAAACCCAGTGGGGACAGGATGGCCAAGAGCGCGAGGTCATGGCGCCGCTGTCGCTGATCGTTTCGGCATTCGCGCCGGTCAGCGATGTGCGACGCACCTTGACGCCGCAATTGCGCACCGACTGCGGTGAAACCGAACTGCTGCTCATTGATCTGGGGCAGGGCAGGAATCGGCTAGGTGGCTCAGCACTGGCGCAGGTTTTCGGGCAGGTCGGCGATAGCGCGCCGGATGTGGACGACCCGGAAAAGCTCAAAACTTTCTTTGACGCGATCCAGACGCTGAATCGCGAGAATCTGCTGCTCGCGTATCACGATCGTTCCGATGGCGGGCTTTTCGTCACCTTATGCGAGTTGGCGTTCGCGGGTCGCGCGGGCTTCGACATCGACGTCGGGCGCCTGGGTGACGATCCTATGGCCGTGCTGTTCAGCGAGGAACTGGGCGCGGTGGTACAGCTGCGGCGCAAGGATGCAGCGCGGGTGCTTGGAGCACTGACCAAAGCAGGCTTGCGAGATTGCAGTCACGTATTGGGCGCGATCAATCAAGACGATCGAATCGTGATCCGCGCGCGGGACAAGACGCTAATCCATCGACGCAGAACCGATCTGCATAAACGCTGGGCGGAAACCAGCTATCGCATGCAGGCGTTGCGCGATTATCCGGACTGCGCGGCGCAGGAATTCGAGGCCCTGATCGACGACGCGGATCCGCTACGCGCGGTACGGGTTACTTTCGATGCCGACGAAGACATCGCCGCACCGCTGATCGCAACGGGCGTACGTCCGCGCATCGCCATCCTGCGTGAACAAGGCATCAACGGACAAATAGAAATGGCGGCGGCCTTCGACCGCGCAGGCTTCGCGGCGGTGGACGTGCGCATGACCGACCTGTTGGCCTGTCGCGCTTCGCTGGACGATTTCAAAGGCATCGTGGCCGGCGGCGGATTTTCCTATGGCGACGTGCTGGGTGCCGGCGGCGGCTGGGCCAGATCGATCCTGTTCAACGCGCGCCTGCGCGATCAGTTCCAGACATTTTTCGATCGCGACGACACCTTCGGGCTAGGTGTGTGCAACGGCTGCCAGATGTTTTCTAAACTTGGCGAACTCATTCCCGGCAGTGCGCATTGGCCGCGTTTCGTGTGCAATGAATCCGAGCAGTTCGAGGCGCGCGTGAGCCTGGTCGAGGTGTCGTCTTCGCCTTCAATATTGCTGGACGGCATGCACGGTGCGGTGCTGCCGATTGCGGTCGCGCACGGCGAGGGCCGCGCGGATTTTCACGATCGGGATCCGCACGCCGTGCTTGCATCGGGCCTGGTGACCTTGCGCTACGTCGATCACCAGTCGCAGGCTACGATACGTTATCCGCACAATCCCAACGGCTCGCCGCTCGGCATCGCCGGTCTGACGACGGCCGACGGCCGGTTCACAATCATGATGCCGCACCCGGAGCGCGTGTTCCGCACCGTGCAGCATTCGTGGCATCCGGATTGCTGGGGCGAAGACAGTCCCTGGCTGCGGCTGTTCCGCAACGCGCGGGCGTGGCTGGGTTAAACTCATATGTCCCGCGCTGAAGCGACCACGGTCGGCGCTTGTTCCAATTGTGGATGAACTGAAAAGGAATGTATCGATGAACCGGTTCTACGCACTTGCACTCGGATTGCTGATATCGCTGACGCCGGTGCCGGGCTGGACGGCGCTGGCCAACCGTGACGGCAATGCGGGCTCGCTCGATTACGCGGCGTTCGGCGCCAGCGATGCCACGGGCATCGGCGCGATCCCGTTAACCGAGGGCTACGTGTTCAAGATCGCGGATATTCTGGCCATTCGCGGGCAGCCGGTGGCGCTCTACAATCTCGGTATACCCGCCGCCACCGCGCCTGACATCGAGGACGCCGTCGAGCTGTTCCTGCTTGGTCAGCAGGATGCCGATCTGATCGCTTTGTGGACCGGCGCCAACGACATCATTCAGGGCGTCACGGCCCTGGAGTTCCGGACATCTTTGCGGTCCATCCTGTCGCAGCTACGCGCGAATACGAGTGCGGCGATTCTCGTCGCAAATCTGGTGAAGCTAAACAGGCTGCCGCGCTTCGTCGAAGACCCAAGCCCGAGAGTGACGCCCAGGCGCGTGGCTGCGTTCAACCGCATCATTCACCGCCAGGCAGCCGCGTTTCGGGCGCCAGTGGTGAATCTATTCGGCGACATCACGCCCGGCGATGCCGTGACCAGCGATCTCGACGGTTTCCATCCCAATAATCTGGGCCATCGGCGCATCGCCGCGCTCTTTCTGCGCAAGATTCTGCCGCGGCTCTAGAGTCAGAGGCAAACGTGTGCGGCCTTAGCGGCCGCGCCAGCGTAGCAACGCGCTGTCAGCGCAACGATCCGCTGCAATAATTCCTGTGTCCCGATTTCACACCCAACGCGTTTCTTTCCTCGGCTCGCTGGGCCACCGGCTGACAGGCCGTCTCGAATGCCCGGAAGACGAGCCGCTCGCATACGCCGTGTTCGCGCACTGTTTTACCTGCTCGAAAGACTACATCGCCGCCACGCGGGTCAGCCGCGCGCTGGCGAGGCGCGGTGTGGCCGCGCTGCGCTTCGATTTTACGGGCCTGGGCGATAGCGAGGGCGATTTTTCCGCGACCAGTTTTTCGACGAACATCACGGACATCGAATGCGCCGCCGCATTCCTGCACGCGTCGTATTCCGCTCCTGAGATCCTGATCGGCCACAGCCTGGGCGGCGCCGCGGTCATCGCCGCCGCAACGCGGATACCGCAGGCGCGTGTGATTGCCACCATCGCGGCGCCGAGCGACCCGTCGCATGTTATTCATCATTTTGAAAACCGCGTCGAAGACATCGAACGCGAGCACGAATCCGAGGTGGATATCGCGGGGCGTTTATTCCGGATCAGCAAGCAGTTCCTCGATGACATCGGACAGTTCGACATGAAAGCGGCGATTGCCGATCTCGGCAAGACTCTGCTGGTGTTCCATAGCCCCGAAGACGACGTGGTCGGCATTACGCACGCGGAACGGATCTTCGCGCTTGCCGCGTATCCCAAAAGTTTTCTGGTGCTAGACGGCGCCGATCATTTACTGACGCGCGCCGCGGACGCCGAATTCGTCGCTGATACGATAGCCGCCTGGGCAGCGCGATTCATTCATCCACGTGCACGCCACGAGAGTCCGGCGGAGTTCGACACGAGCGGCGCGGTAATCGTGTCCGAAACCAGTACCGGACGGTACGCGCAACGGATTCGCGTCGGACGCCATACCCTGAATGCGGACGAGCCGCGCGCGCTGGGCGGCGATGACCGAGGTCCTTCGCCTTATGATTTATTGCTGGCCAGTCTCGGCTCGTGCACCGCCATGACGATACGCATGTCGCCGAGCGCAAGCAGCTCGCGGTCAAGCACGTCGAAGTGCGCCTTCGTCATACTAAAACTCACGCGCAAGACTGCGCCAATTGCGAGGCCAGCGAAGGCCGTATCGATCAAATCGAGCGTGTGATCACGCTCGATGGTGATCTCAGTGAGGTGCAGCGCGAGAAACTACTGGAGATTGCGGACAAGTGCCCGTTGGTGCATCGCACTTTGCAGGACGAAGTGAAGGTTACGACGCGGTTTGCCAATGGATAAAGTAGTGGCGCATGCGCGCCGGCAACGCGCAGCGTTGTTCGCAAAGTGTCAGCCAGTTAGAGCAAACGTATGGTCACCGCGCTTGCTCAGGGTCCGTCCAAAAATTCACGTCGGTCAGCTCGCGCGTGTCATATCGAGTATCGAGCCCCTTCTCACGGAAGAATCTGGACAGCATGTCCGCCACTTCAAGGTTATTGAGGTCCGCGAACGGAAAGTGCGTGTT
>JACCYU010000014.1 GCA_013696315.1 Gammaproteobacteria bacterium
GCTCCAGCCAGTTGTCGCAGTTCATGGACCAGAACAACCCGCTGTCCGAGGTCACCCACAAACGGCGTATTTCCGCTCTGGGCCCCGGCGGTCTGACCCGCGAACGGGCCGGTTTCGAGGTTCGCGACGTGCATCCGACCCACTACGGTCGCGTGTGTCCGATCGAGACACCGGAGGGCCCGAACATCGGGCTGATCAATTCGCTGGCGGTTTACGCGCGCACCAACAGCTACGGATTTCTGGAGACGCCGTACCGCAAGGTCGCGCACAGCAAGGTGACCAACGAGATCGTTTATCTGTCGGCGATCGAAGAAAGCCAGTATGTAATTGCGCAGGCTAACGCCACCCTGGACGCACAGGGGCGTCTGACCGATGAGCTGGTCTCCTCGCGCAGTCAGAACGAATTCAGCCTGTCCACGCCTGACAGGATCGAGTTCATGGACATCAGCCCTAAGCAGATTGTGTCGGTGGCGGCTGCGCTGATTCCATTTCTGGAGCATGACGACGCCAACCGCGCGCTGATGGGTTCCAACATGCAGCGTCAGGCGGTGCCGACGTTGCGCGCCGAGAAGCCGCTGGTCGGCACCGGCATCGAACGCGCCGTGGCGATAGACTCCGGCGCCGCGCTGACCGCGCGGCGCGGCGGCGTGGTGGATACGGTGGACGCGGCCCGCGTGGTGGTGCGCGTACACGACGACGAGACCGAGGCCGGAGAGCCGGGTGTGGACATTTACGGTCTGACCAAATACACGCGTTCGAACCAGAACACCTGTATCAACCAGCGGCCGCTGGTCCGGCCGGGTGACGTGATCGCACGCGGCGACGTGCTGGCGGATGGCCCCAGCACCGACATGGGTGAACTGGCGCTGGGCCAGAACATGATGGTCGCCTTCATGCCCTGGCACGGCTATAACTTCGAGGACTCGATTCTCGTCTCCGAGCGGGTAGTCGAGGAAGATCGCTATACGACCGTGCATATCGAAGAACTGACCTGCGTCGCGCGCGATACCAAGCTGGGCGCCGAGGAAATATCCGCGGATATACCCAACGTCAGCGAGGGCCTGCTGGCCAAGCTTGACGACTCGGGTATCGTGTACGTGGGAGCGGAGGTGCGCCCCGCCGATATTCTGGTGGGCAAGGTAACGCCCAAGGGTGAGACGCAACTGACGCCGGAAGAAAAACTCCTGCGTGCGATCTTCGGCGAGAAGGCGTCGGACGTTAAAGACACGTCTTTACGCGTGCCAACCGGCATGGAGGGCACCGTCATCGACGTGCGCGTGTTCACGCGCGACGGGGTGGACAAGGACAAGCGCGCCCTGCAGATCGAGGACTCCGCTGTCGAACAGGTGCGCAAGGACTTGAACGACCAGTTGCTCATCTACGAAAACGACATCTACGACCGGGTCGAAAAGCTGCTGTCGGGCAAGGTCGCCGAGGGCGGCCCGAACGGCCTCAAGGCGGGCGCCAAGGTCAGCAAGACCTATCTTGCGGAAGTGCCCCGCGCGCAGTGGTTCGAGATACGCATGCGCGCCGAAGAGGTCAACACGCAGGTCGAGGTGCTGGCGCAGAGCCTGCATGCACAGCGCGAGGCATTTGACCGGCGCTTAACCGAGCAGCGCGGCAAGATCACCAGCGGCGACGATCTTGCCCCCGGCGTGCTCAAGATGGTGAAAGTGTATCTGGCGGTCAAGCGCCGCATGCAGCCGGGCGATAAAGTGGCCGGTCGCCACGGCAATAAGGGCGTGGTGTCGATGATCGTGCCGGTGGAGGACATGCCGTACATGGAGGACGGCACGCCGGTCGACGTAGGGCTGAATCCACTGGGTGTGCCCTCGCGCATGAACGTCGGACAGGTGCTGGAGACGCACCTTGGCTGGGCCGCCAAGGCCCTGGGCCTGAAGCTCGGCAAAATGCTGGACGCCAACGGTCAGCCCGCTGAAATACGGGACTTCATCGACCGCATTTACAACGGCGGCGGGATCAAGAAGGTGGATCTGAACGAGTTCAGCGATGACGAGGTGACCGCGCTGGCAGGTAATTTGCGCGCCGGCGTGCCGATGGCCACACCCGTTTTCGACGGCGCCAACGAGGACGAAATCAAGGCCATGCTACGGCTTGCGGATCTTCCCGAAAGCGGCCAGACCACGTTATACGACGGGCGCAGCGGCGAGGCGTTCGACCGCCCGGTGACTATCGGCTACACGCATATCCTGAAGCTGAATCACCTGGTCGACGACAAGATGCACGCGCGTTCGACCGGCCCCTACAGCCTCGTTACCCAACAGCCGCTGGGCGGCAAGGCGCAGTTTGGCGGTCAGCGCTTCGGCGAGATGGAAGTGTGGGCGCTAGAGGCTTACGGCGCCGCGTACACCTTGCAGGAGATGCTCACCGTGAAATCCGATGACGTGAACGGCCGTAACAAGATGTACAAGAATATTGTCGACGGCGATCACCGCATGGAGGCCGGCATGCCCGAATCCTTCAATGTGCTGATGAAAGAGATTCGCTCACTGGGCATCAATATCGAGCTTGAGCAGGACGAATAAACCGTGTATCGCGCAGCGGCTCCTCTCGACCCTCTCTTGACGGGGAGATTGAAAGGGGGGTCGAAATTGCCGCGTCGGCTGCAAGCCGTCAACCGAACATACCCACGCACGTGGAGTAGCAAATGAGAGACTTACTCAATTTATTGTCGCAACAAGGCAAGGTGGAAGACTTCGACGCCATTCGCATCGGTCTGGCGTCGCCGGAGATGATCCGGTCCTGGTCGTTCGGCGAAGTCAAAAAGCCGGAAACGATCAACTACCGCACCTTCAAGCCTGAGCGCGACGGTCTGTTCTGCGCCAAGATTTTTGGCCCGGTCCGCGACTATGAATGCCTGTGCGGCAAGTACAAGCGGCTCAAGCATCGCGGCGTCGTATGCGAAAAGTGCGGTGTCGAAGTTACTCTGACCAAGGTGCGCCGCGAGCGCATGGGCCATATCGATCTGGCGTCCCCGGTCGCGCACATCTGGTTCCTGAAGTCTCTACCGTCGCGTATCGGCCTGCTGCTTGATATTACGTTGCGGGAAATTGAGCGGATCCTGTATTTCGAGGCATTCGTGGTGATCGATCCGGGCATGACCCCGCTGGAG
>JACCYU010000015.1 GCA_013696315.1 Gammaproteobacteria bacterium
TGAGGCGGTAGACAATACGATTATCCGCAAGACAGCGCCAAAGATCGAGTCGCGTATGCGGCGGCTTACGTGTAGCAGGCTATACTTGCATTGAAAGGTAACCAGACTTATACGCCAGAAGCCGCAAGACGATGCGGTAATGCGCACAACAGTTCCTTTCCTGCTGGCGTTGGTGTGGGCATCGTCAGCCACCGCCGACACCCTCACCGGCCGTGTCATCAAGATTAGCGATGACGACACGCTAACCGTACTTGATACCAGTTTTAACCAGCACAAGATTGTCTCACCGGCATCGATGCGCCGGAGAGGGAACAGCCGTTCGGTACCGTGTCTCGTCAGAACTTAGCCAATCGAGTATTCGGCAAGCGCGTCACCGTCCAATATGATGAGCAGGATCGCTATGGCCGATCACTAGGCAAGGTCTTGCTCATCGGGCAGGATGCGAACTTAGCGCAGGTTCGGGCTGGTCTTGGCTGGCACTACAAGTATTACCAGTCCGATCAGAGTCCTGCCGATCGTGAAGCTTATTCGGCGGCTGAGATTAGCGCCAAACTCGCCAAAGCTGGACTATGGGCCGATGCACATCCGATACCGCCGTGGGACTGGCGTAGAGGCGAACGATCGATCACGGCTAACACGTCGATCACATGTGCTGCTAGACCAACGCGCAGCGAGTTGGCCACGTGCGACGCCGTGGTGCGGTACGTGCGCCTGTGCGGCTCTAGCGGTCTGAACGGCGATGGCGATGGCGATGGCGTATCCTGCGAGTCGCTATGTCGGTAAGCGTTGACATTGATATGGCCACCAAACTGACAGCCAACCGCGAACTGCGCCAGCGCCGCTGGCTTAAGCGTATTCAGGAACTCGTCCAGCAGAGCATGGCCGTGCTCGCAGAAAAAGGCGGTATCGTTGTATCGAAGCTGGGCCGCAAACGCCTGCCCGATGGGCGCATCGTCGACTTCTCGCTAGAGGCCAGAATCGTGCACCAGGACTCTGGTGGCGCGCATAAGCTGAGATAATCCTATGTGCGGACGCTATGTCACCCGTGACCAAGCCGCGATCGAGCGCTACTTCAATATCTCATCGCACCAGTTCCGACTCACAGACCGTTACAACGTCGCGCCTAGTACGACGGTTCCCGTGGTGCGCAGCATCGACGCCGAGCGCATTATGAGCGGCATGCACTGGGGCCTGATTCCGTCCTGGGCGAAAGACAAGAAGATTGCGTATAAGACGATCAACGCCAGGGCTGAGACCGTGGCGACTAAGCCGGCATTCCGTGCCGCGTACAAAGTTAGACGTTGCCTGATCCCGGTCAGCGGCTTCTACGAGTGGAAGCGCGATGTTGAGCCTAAGCAACCGCATTTCATCCACAAGCGCGATGGTTCGCCGCTGGCATTTGCGGGTCTATGGGAGACCTGGAAAGGCGCGGACGAGACCGTCGAATCCTGCACCATCGTCACCACCGAAGCCAACGAAATGATGGCCGAGCTGCACAGCCGCATGCCGGTGATTCTCGATCCCCCAGATTTTGATTGGTGGATGACGGGCAAAGCTGAAGAGGTTGGGCAACTGCTCGCGCCTTGTCCATCTGAAAACTTAGAAGACTATCCGATCAGCCGGCGGGTCAATAATCCACGCAACGAAGGGCAGGAAATTGTTGAGCCGGTAGATAGCTGACGCCTGCACCGTTGATCTACCGACATGCGCCGCCTGCCGGGCACGTGGTTGGCGTCGCGCCTAGGCCACGACAATCCACAGAAAGCGGCAGGAATGCCCTCCCCCTCCCTCCAGCATCACCCCCGCCCAAGACTTTCGCCGTCGCCGCTGGCTCAAGCGCATAGAAGAGAGGTGGTCTGGCCTTGTTGGACAGGACGGGAAAGATAGGTGATAACCATCGGTAGTTGGAGTATCAGGCTGCTTTCCTCAGCCCGAATTGGAAGTAGACCTCATCAGGGGTCAATCTGCCAAGCGCCTGGTGAGTTCACGCGAAATGCTGTAACAAAAGGTCCCGCCATATTGACGGGGCCTTTTGTTTCTGCTCACCAAGTCATCAGCATACCTTTGCCAGCGCGGACTGCTGTTTCCATGGAATTGTCTTTGCTGTCGATGGCCTGTTTCACTTATCGGTGCCCTTTTCGCCACCCACGTCTTTCTTGGTCGCTGGGGTAGTTGCTGTTTCCTTCACGGCTGCGCCACCTTTTGTGCCCATCCCCGACTTGGGCATTCCTTTTTTGCCCATTACTGCTCCCATATGACTTTTCTCTGTCCCCATTTTTTTCTGATGTTTTTCCATTTGTTGCATCCTTTTCATTTTACTCATGTGCGCGTCCGCACCGGCGGATGCGGTACTAAGGGCGCCAAACGCGAAAGCGATAGCAGTGGCAGTCACTAATACAAGTTGGCTTTTCATCATCTATTCCTCTTGATTGTAGAATTGGATAGGCTTATCTCGTTGAACGCTGCGGTGTATGCTGTTCATGAAGCTTGCGAACCAGGTTGTAGTTCTGCTCGACACCTTGCAATTGGCGCTCTACGATATCACGTACGTCCGTCGGTAAATCCGAGTCCAGCGCTTTACGGTAGGATTTGACCGCTACGGCTTCGCCGCGTTCGACCTCTTCCAGTATCGCCTTATCGTCTTTGCCGGTAATTTTGGCTTTAACATTCTCCCAGCCGCGGTGCAGTGCGCCTAATGTGCTGCCGCTCGTTTCAGGATCTCCGCCCAAGCGCCTTACCTGCTCTTGTAACTCGCGGGCACCATTCGCGCAGGTGCGCGCCCTTTCCTTAAATACTGTTTTTAACTCAGGATCAGAGACGTCTTCAGCGCTGGTTGAAAACCCTTGCTCACCGTCTTTGCAGGTTTCAATTAGTTCATTCAGTGTGGAAATAACCTTATCGTTGTCCATGTAGACCTCCTATAACGAGTTAGCATGATTGATGGCATCGCTTGTAACGCAATTAAGTGCCCACTTTGTGTTTGCCTGTCCGCTGTTTGAACACGGCATATTCAGCGTCTGTTACCACGGCGCAACTGGGGGATCGCTTATGCGGCGAAATTCCTGTTTTGGATATAGAGGCCGAATGCACTTTGCACCCCCCTACGCACCCCCAGATTGATTGGGCGAACTGGAAGATGAGGTCAACACTCTTTAAGTTATTGTTTTAGAGCTTGATATTGGTCGGGGCGAGAGGATTTGAACCTCCGACCACCGCAACCCCATTGCGGTGCGCTACCAGGCTGCGCTACGCCCCGATGAAGGGCTCAAGGATAGACTACGGCGATGATATTGCAACCCGCAAATGTGCGGCTCAGTGGCTAAGATATTCGAGCAGCTCTTCGAGTTCCAGCCGGGTCTGGTAGACGATTTGCTGACTCTGCGCGCTGTCTTCCTTGGCGGCGACACCAGTGAGCTTCTGTCGCGCGCCGCCGATCGTATAGCCCTGCTCGTACAACAGGCTGCGAATCTGCCGTATCAGCATTACGTCGTGGCGTTGGTAATAGCGGCGATTGCCGCGCCGTTTGACGGGTTTGAGCGAAGGAAATTCCTGCTCCCAGTAGCGCAGCACGTGCGGCTTGACGCTACACAGCTCGCTCACTTCGCCAATAGTGAAATATCGTTTGGTTGGTATTGCAGAAAGCTGCTTATATTCAGTCGCTTCCAGCATAAGCTTCGACCTTGGCTTTAAGTTTCTGACCCGGCCGGAAAGTTACCACGCGGCGCGCGGTAATCGGAATTTCCTCTCCCGTCTTGGGATTCCTCCCCGGACGCTGATTTTTATCGCGTAACGCAAAATTGCCGAAGCCGGATAGTTTGACCGCCTCGTCCCGCTCCAGTGCGTTGCGGAGCTCCTCGAAAAAAATCTCGACCAGCTCCTTGGCCTCGCGCTTGTTAAGCCCCAGCTCCTCGAATAGCTTTTCAGCCATATCGGCCTTAGTCAGCGCCATACTACACCCTTAACGTTGCCCCAAGCCTTTGCGCCAAGCCAGTGACGATGTGCGATACGGCAGCATCAACGTCTTTATCGGTTAGAGTGCGCGTTAATCCCTGTAAAATCAAGCCTAAAGCGAGACTCTTTCGCCCCGCAGCTACGCCATAGCCCCTATATACGTCAAATACATAAACATCTCGCAATAAATCGTCAGCTGTCTTGATGACACACTGCGTCACTTGCGTCGCAGTGACCGCTTCGTCGACGATGATCGCGATGTCCCTGCGGATTGCCGGAAATCTGGATATCTCCTGGACGGGTGCGACGCCGTTACGGCGAAGCAGCGCCGTTTCAAGCTCCCAGAGGAATACGCGCCGCGGCAAATCCAGCCGTCGCTCCAGCGCCGGCTGCACCGCGCCCAGGCGCCCGATCACCTTGTCATTGAGCACGATCCGCGCCGCCTGCCCGGGGTGTAGCGCCGCGGCGGCGTCCGGCTCGAAATGAACCCCGCCGGACAGCCCGGCCAACCCCAGTAAAGCTTCCACGTCAGCCTTCACGTCGAAAAAGTCGACTGCCCGGGCGGTAGCGCCCCACTGTTCGGGAAGCATGTCGCCGCTTACCAGTCCGGCCAGCATCGGCGTCTGCTGCAAGCCGTGTTCGGTATCCACAAACTGCTGGCCGAATTCGAACAGCTTCACCCGCGATTGCTGTCGATTGAAATTGTACTGGGCCGCTTTCACGAGCCCCGGCCACAGGCTGGTGCGCATTACCGAGAGGTCCGCGGAAATGGGGTTCGTGACGCGCAGGGGCGCGCGTCCGGGATTGAACAGCTTATTTGTTTCCGCGTCCACGAAACTGTACGTGATCGCCTCCTGATAGCCGCGATCGACCAGCAAGGTGCGCAGACGCCGGAGGTCCTGGCCGCTATTGATACGCATTATTGGCTCGTGGCCCGCGATGGTGGCCGGGATGTGATCGTAACCATAGACGCGGCCGACCTCTTCGATCAGGTCGGCTTCAATGCGTAGATCGAAGCGGCACGACGGCGGTACAACCCACAATGACTCGCGGTCGGTCCCCAACGCGCATCCCAGAGACCGCAAAATTTCGCTTATGCGGGGCGTAGGTATGGATACGCCCAGCACCCGTGCAACCTGCGTTGGTCTTAAGCTAGTGCGGCCGCGTGACGGCAGATGTTCGGCGCTGACGACATCCTGCACCGGCCCCGCATCGCCGCCCGTGATGCCCAGCAACAGGCCGGTGGCGCGTTCCAGCGCCTTCACCTGCAACTCGGGATCGACACCGCGCTCGAAGCGATGTGAGGATTCGGTCGCAAGTCCATAGATTCGCGCCCGACCGGCAATCGCGCCCGGACTGAAATGAGCGCTCTCCAGAAAAATATCGCGCGTGTGCACCCCCACGGCGCTGTCCTGGCCACCCATGATGCCGGCCAGCGCCAGCGGCCGCGCGTGATCCGCGATAAGCAAGGTGCCCGCCGCGACCTTGATCTCCTGGTCGCCCAGCAGGGTGAGCTTCTCGCCATCGTTGGCTTGTCGCACGCGAATGCCGCCCGTCAAACGGCCAAGATCGAACGCGTGCATGGGCTGGCCCAGCTCCAGCATCACGTAATTCGTAACATCGACGACTGGATCGATGCTGCGCAGCCCGCATCGCCGTAACCGTTCCCGCATCCATAGCGGCGCCTGCCGGCCTGTCGCGATGGATCGAATCACGCGCCCTGCGTAGCGCGGGCAATCCGCGGGTGCTTCGATGCTCACCGGGAAATGATGCTCGTGAATGGCCGGGACCGGCTGCACGTCCATGCCCCGGATCACCGTGCCAGTCAGCGCGGCGACTTCGCGCGCCATGCCGGCGATACAGAGACAATCGGCGCGGTTCGGGGTCAGCTCGATCTCCATCACCTTGTCGTCGAGACCGAGATGATCCCGGATCGATTGTCCGATTTGCGCGTCACCGTCCAGACGCAGCAGGCTCTCGGAAGTCTCGGCGAGTCCCAGATCGCACGCCGAACACAACATGCCGCGCGATTCCACGCCCTGCACCTCAAGCGCCTCAACTCGCCTGCCCTCCGGCAGTTCGGCGCCCACGCGAGCGAACGCCGCGAGCCATCCCGCTTCCACATCGGGCGCGCCGCAGACGACTGTCAAGGTGTTAGCGCCGCCATCGTCGACACGACATAGCTTGAGCGACTCCGTGTGTGGGTGCGGCCAAACATCGGTTACGCGCGCAACAACTACGCCTTGAAAAGCTGGCGCCGCCGGCCACATGCAGGCTAGCTCGAGCCCGGCCATGGTCAAGCGCTCCGCCAGCGCTTCGGTAGAGATGGGCGGGTTCACCCACGCCCGTAACCACCCTTCATTGATTCTCATGAGTGATAATGTTGGGATTAAGCCGCGCAATCGCGCCGCCGCCAAGCTACGGCGTCAGGCGAACTGCCGCAGAAAACGCAGGTCGTTTTCAAAAAACAGCCGCAAGTCGTTGACACGATAGCGAAGCATGGCCATGCGCTCGATGCCAAGCCCGAACGCGTAACCGGTAAAGCGCTCCGGGTCGATGCCGACATGCTTAAACACGTGCGGATGCACCATGCCGCAGCCCATCACCTCCAGCCATCCGGATTGACCGCACACGCGACAGCCGCGCCCTCGGCAGATTACACACTGGATGTCGACTTCCGCAGACGGCTCGGTAAAAGGGAAATATGATGGCCGGAACCGCGTGCTTAAATCGTCTTGCTCAAAGAATGTCTGAAGGAACTGGTTCAACACACCTTTGAGATCCGAGAAAGCCACATTTTCGTCCACCAGCAACCCTTCGACCTGATGAAACATGGGGCTGTGCGTCAAATCCGAGTCGCGCCGGTACACCCGCCCCGGCGCGATGATGCGCAGCGGCGGCGGCGTGGACTGCATGACGCGAATCTGCACCGGCGAGGTATGCGTGCGCAACAGGCTGCCATCGTCGAAATAAAACGTGTCGTGCATGGCGCGCGCCGGATGGTGGGCTGGTATGTTCAGTGCCTCGAAGTTGTGGTAATCGTCCTCGATCTCCGGACCCTCCGCCACGACAAAACCAATCTGCGCGAACAGGGCTTCGATGCGCTCCAGAATCAGGGTGACGGGATGCAGTCCGCCCGGCTGCTGCCCCCTGCCCGGCAAGGTGACATCAAGCGCCTCGCTTCTCAGCCGCGCATCGAGCCGGCTTGCTTGTAGAACTTCCTTGCGCGCCGCGATCGCCGTCTGAACTTGCTGTTTGGCCGCGTTGATCGCTTGGCCCGCGGCAGGCCGTTGTTCGGCGGGCAGACTGCCGAGTGATTTAAGGCGCTCGGTGAGAAGTCCTTTCTTGCCCAGATACTGCACGCGCCGCGCGTCCAGCGCCTGCTCCTCATCGCAACGCTCAATATCGCGCAGGGCTTGCGTTACGAGGATGTCAAGCTCCTGCATGTCCGGTATCCGCACGATCTCGGCAAGTCGCCGAAGGTGTCGTCGGAACAGTGATTCTCTCTGCTTCGCGTAGCATCTTTTGTGCAGGTTACAAACCAAAAAGGGAAAGGCGTTGAACCTTTCCCTTCGACTGCATCGGCATTGAAGACCGGCGCGACGCCGGTCGGCTACGCTTGCAGGCTGGTTTTGGCCTTTTCCGCAAGTTGTCCAAAAGCCGTCAGATCGCGCACTGCAAGATCGGCCAGCACCTTGCGGTCGATCTCAATCGATGCCTTGTTCAGCCCGTCGATCAGGCGGCTATATGACAGCCCAAACTGCCGCGCCGCCGCGTTGATGCGCACGATCCACAACGCCCGAAACACACGTTTACGCTGCCGGCGATCGCGATAGGCGTATTGCCCGGCGCGCGTGACTGCCTGCTTGGCAACGCGGATGACGTTTCTGCTGGTGCCGTAATAGCCCTTGGCCTCGGCGCGAATCTTCTTGTGCCGGGCGTGGGCGGTGACACCGCGTTTGACTCTGGCCATACGTTAAATCCTTAAAAAAATAACTCTGTTCCTGACATTCAAGCGTACGGCAGCATCTGCCGTATCGCCGCCGTGTCGCTCGCGTCCACCTGTTTGCAATGCCGCAGGTGGCGTTTGCGCTTAGTGCTTTTCTTGGTCAGGATGTGATTCAAATGCGATTGCGCATGCTTGAACCCGCCGGAGCCCGTGCGACGGAAGCGCTTCGACGCGCCCCGGTTGGATTTGAGCTTGGGCATTATTCTCTACTCCTAAATTGCGATCGACGAGGATCGCGCGGTAAAAATTCATCATAATGCGCCAGTGGCGTTACTTCTTGGGCGACAGCACCATTACCATTTGGCGGCCTTCGAGCTTGGGCCGCTGCTCAACGACGCCCAGCCCCTCCAGATCAGCCTCGATGCGCTCTAACAAATGCGCGCCACGCTCCTGATGCATCATTTCGCGGCCTCGAAAACGGATCGTGATCTTGGCCTTGTCGCCGTCGTTCAGAAAACGGGTAAGGTTCCGGATCTTGACCTCATAATCGCCCTGCTCAGTCCCCGGCCGAAATTTGACTTCCTTGACCTGAATCTGCTTCTGCTTCTTGCGGGATTGCTGCGCCTTCTTGCTCTGCTCGAACTTGAACTTGCCGAAATTCATCACCCGGCACACGGGCGGATCGGCGTTGGGTACGATTTCCACCAGGTCAAGCTCGGCTTCTTCCGCCATCCTCTGCGCTTCTTCCAGCGGAACCACGCCGAAATTGGTTCCGTGCATATCGATAAGCCGAATTTGCGGGTTATCGATCTCTTGATTCAGACGTAAGTCTTTACCAGCGCTAATGCTTTAACCTCCATAAGCAACGCGGCCGCGACGCGCGACCTCATCAATGAGCTTGCGCCCCAGAACCTCAATTTTCATGGCGCCCATATCCTCACCGGAACGCGCGCGCACCGATACTTCGGCACTTTCGACCTCTCGGTCGCCTACAATCAGCAAATAAGGAGTCCGCTGCAGCGTGTGCTCGCGAATCTTATAGCCTATCTTTTCATTTCTCAAGTCAACATCGGCCCTGAGCCCTTGATCCCGCAGGCTTTGCTGAACCTGCCGGGCATAAGCGGCTTGCGCGTCGGTGATGTTCAGCACCACAATCTGTATGGGCGCCAGCCACAACGGCAGATTACCGGCGTGGTGTTCGATCAGCATGCCGATAAAACGCTCCAGCGAACCGAGTATGGCGCGATGAATCATGACCGGCACCTGACGCTCGCCGTTCTCCGCCACATAGGTCGCGCCCAGC
>JACCYU010000016.1 GCA_013696315.1 Gammaproteobacteria bacterium
CAGCAGAACGCCTCCATGCGCAAGGCGCTGGAGAGCATTTTCGGAGAGCCGCCGGCGGGCGAACCACTCGGCGAGGCGGCGCTGAATCTGGCCCGCCTGCAACTCGAACAAAGTTTCGGTGCGCGCGACGGTGGCTTCGGCGGCGCACCCAAATTTCCGCATCCCACCAACATCGAGCGCCTGCTACGGCACTGGGCGGCGTCGCGGGACAATCCGGATCGGCAGGCGCTGCATATGGCCGTATTTTCGTTGCAGAAGATGGCGCAGGGCGGCATTTACGATCACCTGGGCGGTGGCTTCTGCCGGTATTCGGTCGATGGTCAGTGGATGATTCCGCATTTCGAGAAGATGCTGTACGACAACGGTCCCTTGCTGGGGCTGTGTGCGCAGGCGGCGGTGGCCACCGTTGATGCCGAACTGGAACGCACTGCGCGCGAGACCGCGGGATGGGCGATGCGCGAGATGCAGTCGCCGGAGGGCGGCTACTATTCCTCGCTGGACGCCGACGCCGAGGGTGAAGAGGGCAAATTCCATGTCTGGGACAGGGCACAGATAGAAGCGCTGCTGGAGCCGCGCGATTACGCGATCTTCGCACGGCGTTTTGGACTGGATGGTCCGGCCAATTTCGAAGGCCGCTGGCATCTGCGCGTATGCGCGGACTTGAACGACCTCGCCGCGGCGTTTGACACGGACGAGCATACGATCAGCATCAGTCTCGCAAAATCGCGACAAACGCTTTTCGATGTGCGCGAGGTACGCGTGCATCCAGGCCGGGATGATAAGGTTCTCACCAGCTGGAACGCGCTGATGATCAAGGGCATGGCCACAGCGGGCCGGCATCTGGAGATGCCTGAATGTATTGCGTCGGCCCAGAGATCGCTGGATTTTGTCCGGCAAACCTTGTGGCGGGACGGGCGGCTCCTGGCGACCTTCAAGGACGGCAAGGCGCACCTCACGGCTTATGTCGATGACTATGCGTTTCTCATCGACGCCGTGCTGGAGCTGTTGCAGGCGCGCTGGCGCGGTGATGAATTAACGTTCGCCTGCGAACTCGCTGATGCCCTGATCGAGCACTTCGAGGACCGGGAAAGCGGCGGTTTTTATTTCACCGCCGACGATCACGAGCCGCTGATCCAGCGGCCCAAGGTGCTGGCCGACGAGGCCACACCAGCGGGTAACGGCGTGGCTGCGCAGGCGCTCTCGCGGCTGGGATTTCTGGTTGGCGACACGCGCTACATCGAGGCCGCCGAGCGCACCCTGAAGGTCGCCGCCGGCGCGGTGGCGCAGGCGCCAATTGCTCACGCGAGCCTCTTGGCGGCGCTGGAAGAACGTATCACGCCCCCGCAAATCCTGATTCTGCGCGGCGCGGGCGAGACGTTCGAAAGCTGGCAGCGCGCCGCCGCGCGCGCCTACGCGCCGCGGCGCCTGGTTTTCGCGATCCCGACCGATGCGCGGGACCTGCCACCGGCGCTTGCCGAAAAAACGTCGGACGGGGCGACGGTCGTATACCTATGCGAGGGCATGACCTGCGCGGCGCCGATCACGGACACCGAAAATTTCGAGAAGATGCTCGGCGCCACCGACGCTAGTAGCTAACCGCGCGCATAGCGCTTCGCATCCGCGGGATTCGCGCACGCGCGCCCATCGGCTAACATGTGCGTCCGCTGAAATCCTCCGACCTGTTCCGGCATGAAGAAAATCCGCGTCGCGTACCGGCTGATGCTGCTTGGCGTACATATCGTCGTGGGGCTCGCGATCGTCGCCACCCTGCTGCGACGGGGAGAACGCCTGCCACCGAATGACAAGGCAAGCAAAGTAGTGCGCTGGTGGCTCAACCGCTCCGGCCGCATCATGGGGCTGCGCGTCAAGATATCTGGCGTGTTGCCCGAACGGCCGGTGCTGGTGGTGTCCAATCACATCTCGTGGCTGGATATTCCGGTGCTGGGCGGCGAGCTGCCGGTCAGCTTCGTCTCCAAAAGCGAAATTCGCCAATGGCCGCTGCTGGGCATCATATCGGGCCGCGGAGGGACACTGTTTATCCGGCGCGGTGGCAAGAACGCGGCCAACGCGGCCGCCGAAAAGATCGGCTTCCGGCTGCGGCATGGTGACAGCATCGCGGTGTTCCCGGAGGGCACGACTACCGATGGTCACACCGTCAGACGGTTTCACCCGCGGCTGTTCGGCGCGGCGGCGCATGCCGATGTTGCCATTCAGCCCGTGGCGATCCGGTATCCGCATCCGCTGGGCGTGCACCCCGCCGCACCGTTCGTGAGAAACGAGTCATTGTTCAAGCACGGCGTGCGCGCGCTGGGCGAGAAACGCATCGATGTCGAGCTGACCTTGTGTCCGCCAATTGCCAGCCAGCCGGCGGACCGCCGGACATTGTCCAGGTTGGCGCACGAAGCGATCCGGGAAGCGGTCGAACAACAGCCGGAAGATTTTCGGACCCGCTCACGCGGATGACTCTTCCGGTTCCGCGGTCAGCGGCCGGCGGGCACACGGCGGTGCGGAACGAGTTGCACGACGACGAACGTCAGCGCGGCGACCACGACGATCGACGGCCCCGCGGGCGTATCCCATTGCAGCGACGCGGCGAGACCGCCGATGACGGCCCCGCCGCCGATCAGGCTCGCCAGCAGCGCCATCTGCTCCGGGCTCTTTACCAGCCGCCGTGCGGCCGCCGCCGGGATGATCATCAACGCGGTGATGAGCAAAATGCCGATAATCTTCATCGCGACCGCAACCACCACGGCGACCAGCAGCATGTGCCCCACGCCTACCCAGTTCACCGGCACGCCTTCAACCCGCGCCAGTTCTTCGTCGATGGTCATGCATAGGAGCGGACGCCACAGCGCGATGACACCCAGCAGCGCCAGCGCGCCGCCGCCGAAAATCCACCACAGGTCTCGATCGGAAATCGCCAGAATGTCGCCGAACAGATAGCCGGTTAAATCAACCCGCAGACCTTCCACAAAGGCGACCGCCACCAGCCCCAGCGCCAGCGCGCTGTGCGCCAGAATGCCCAGTATGGTGTCACTCGCGAGATGCCGCTGCTGTTGCAGTGCGGCCAGCAGCAAGGCGGCCGTGACACACACGCCGAGCACGGCCAGATTGAGCCCGACGTTGAACAGCAGACCGAGTGCAACACCCAGCAACGAGCTGTGCGCCAGGGTGTCGCCGAAATAGGCCATGCGGCGCCAAACGATGAACGAACCCAGGGGGCCCGCCACCAGCGCCACCGCGAGGCCGGCGCCGGCCGCGCGCAACATGAAATCATCCATTAACATCTTTGCCCTCGCGCTGATCCGGGTCGTTACCTAGGGGCACGACTTCGCCGTGCAGATCGTGCGCGTGGTCATGATGATGTTTGTAAAGGCCGATGCCGCCGAGACGCTCCGCACCGAACAGCTTCAGGTATTCGGGATGCTGACTCACCGCCTCGGGCTGACCGGTGCAGCAAACGTGATGGTTCAGGCAGATCACCGAATCCGACGCCTCCATGACCAGGTGCAGGTCCTGGGAAATCATCAACACGGCGCAGCCGTGACGATCGCGGATGGCGGCGATCAGCCGGTACAGATCACCCTGCCCGCCCACATCCACGCCTTGCGCGGGTTCGTCCAGCACCAGTATCCCCGGGCGGCGCAGCAGCGCGCGGGCCAGCAATATGCGCTGAAACTCGCCGCCCGAAAGCACGCCTACCTGCGAATTCTCCACGTGCGCGCCACCCACTTCCTCCAGGGCGACGCGCACCGCGGACCTGGACGTGCGGTTGTTGAGTTCGAGAAAGCGTTTCACGGTCAGCGGGATGGCTGGGTCGATGCGCAGGCGTTGCGGCATGTAACCGATCCTGAGTCGTCGCGCGCGCGTAACGCGGCCGGAGATGCACGGCACAAGTCCCAGCAATACACGCAGCAAGGTGGTCTTGCCGGCGCCGTTGGGACCGATCAGGGTCACGATCTGGCGCGCATGAATGGCCATATCCACGTCGTTGAGAATACCGCGTCCGTCAAAGGTCACGTTAATCCCTTGCGCCTGCAGCAGGGGTTGTCCGACCGCATGCAGCATCGATATCTGGCTTGCGGGTGTGCTCACGAGGCGGGCTGGCATGCGTTACAGATGCCCTCGATTTCCACAATCTGCCGCGGGATGCGATAGCCCAGCCGCGCGGCGCGCTGAGTGATGTCGTCCATGATTTCCTGCTCCTGAAGCTCCATCGTACCGCCGCAGCCGGTACATACGAAGATCAGTCCGCAGTGCCCGTTCCGCGGGCGACAACAGGCCACGAACGCACTGGATTTCGCGATGCGGTGCACCAGCCCGTGGGCCTGCAGGAATTCAAGGGTGCGGTAGATAGTTGGCGGCGCGTCGCTGTAGCCATCCGCGCGCAGCTCGCTTAGCAGGCTGTACGCACCCACCGGCTTGCCGCATGCCAGCACCAGTTCCAGTACGCGGCGCCGCAATGGTGTGAGACGCGCGCCACTGAGTTTGCAGATCTGCTCGGCGGCCACGAGCCCTTTGCCGCGGTCAGCGGCGGTCCAGTTTCGTTGCATAGGCTTCGCTATCTGGAATGACGCATTATTGTTACATTATAACGTTCCGACCTCTCACTGTACCAATCAAACGTCATGTCCGCCGGAAAATACATCACTCTGCTGCTGCTCGCCTGCCTGTACACAATGCACGTCAGCGCCGCGCCGCGCGTGGTGGCGAGCATCGCGCCCGTACATTCACTGGTCGCCTCGGTCATGCGGGGCGTTGCCGAGCCTGAGCTGCTGGTGCCGGCCGGCGCTTCGCCGCACGCTTTCGCGCTCGCGCCGTCCGATATGCGGACGTTGTATGACGCCGATCTGATCGTGTGGGTGGGCAGGCCGCTGGAGCGGTTTCTCATCAGACCGCTGAATGCCATTGGCAATCCAAGCGCGCAGGTGGCGGTGGCGGCGCTGCCGGGTATGGGCCTGCTGAAGCTTAAGGACAGCGGTGAAGAACGCGACGGCGGTTTCATGGAGAGTCGGACGACCCGTGGCGCGGACCCGCATCTGTGGCTGGACCCGCGCAACGCGCGCCTGATCGTGACACATGTCGCACGGCGCCTGGCCGCGCTCGATCCCGGCAACGCGCGGCATTACGCCACCAATGCCAAGGCGACCATCGCGCGTATCGATGACCTGGATGCGCGCATCGAGCGTCGGCTCGCCTCTGTCAAACACCTGCCGTTCGTGGTGTTCCACGATGCCTACCAGTATTTCGAGCGGCGCTACGGCCTCAGCGCGGTCGCCGTGATCCAGAGCGATCCGGAGATCAGCCCCGGCGCGCGCTGGATTCTCGAGGTGCGGGCAGCGATAGAAACCGAGCATGTGCGTTGCGTGTTCGGGGAACCGCAGTTCAATTCCGCGCTGGTGGAGACGGTGCTGGAAGATACTGGCGCGCGCCGCGGCACCCTGGACCCCGAGGGCGCGGACATCATACCCGGCCCGGACGCGTATTTTATCTTGATGCGGCGCCTGGCGGATTCGTTACTCGGCTGCCTGGCGAAAACCTAACCCGCCGCTTCCCGACAGCCAAGATCCAGCTCGCGCGCGGCGCGTACCTCGTCTAAACGGCGATTGGGCAGACTGTACGGCGCGCCCTGCACGCGGCCGGCTTCGTTGTCCGCCTCCGCGCGGATCGCCACCAGCGCCTTCACGAAGCCATCGAGTTCGTCCTTGCTCTCGGTTTCGGTCGGCTCGATCAGCAGGCATTCGGGCACCAGCAGCGGAAAATAAGTCGTCGGCGCGTGGTAGCCGTAATCCAGCAGGCGCTTGGCGTAATTGGCGGCGGTCACGCCTTGCGTCTTCGCCTGGCGTTTGAGCGTGACGATAAATTCGTGTGTGGCGCGACGGTCGGGATAGCCCAGATCGAATCCCTCGGCGGCCAGCCGCGCCATCAGATAATTGGCGTTCAAGGTCGCGAATTGCGCGACTCGCGCCAGGCCCTCACGCCCCAGCATACGAATGTAGACGTACGCGCGCAGCAGCACCCCCGCGTTGCCGGCGAAAGCCGAGAGGCGACCGATAGTTTGCGGCAGCTCGCGTTCGTCCAGCCAGCAATAAATGCTCCCTCCCCCTTCACGGGGGAGGGCTGGGGAGGGGATGCAAGCCGCATCACCACCCCCCTCCTGACCGCGCCCGGCAAGGGGAGGCATCTACTTTGCCCACCACAGGCACTGGCATGAAGGGCAACAGCCGCGCGCCGACGCCGATTGCGCCCGCACCTGGGCCGCCGCCGCCATGCGGTGTGGAGAAGGTCTTGTGCAGGTTCATGTGGATCACGTCGAAGCCCATGTCGCCGGGCCGCACCTGCCCCAGAATCGCATTTAGGTTGGCGCCGTCGTAATACAGCAAGCCCCCGGCGTCGTGCACCAGGGCGGCGATGTCGCCAATGCGGCGCTCGAATACACCCAGAGTAGAGGGATTCGTCAGCATCAGGCCGGCTGTCTGCGGCCCGACCGCTGACAGCAAGGCGTCCATGTCGATGTCGCCCGATCGGTCGGTGCGAATCTCACGCACCGTATACCCGCACATCACCGCCGTGGCCGGATTGGTGCCGTGCGCCGCGTCCGGCACCAGGATCTCTTTGCGCGCCGTATCGCCCCGCGCATCGTGATAGGCGCGAATCATCGCCACACCAGCGAATTCGCCCTGCGCGCCAGCCATGGGCGTCAACGACACGCCCTGCATGCCGGTGACGCTCTTGAGTATCTCCTGCAGATCGAACATGCATGCCATGAAACCCTGGCTGAAACGCGGCGGCGCGTGGGGATGGCGATTGACCAGACCCGGCAGCATTGCCAGCGCGTTACAGGCGCGCGGGTTGTATTTCATGGTGCAGGAACCGAGCGGATAAAAGTGCGTGTCGATGGAGAAATTCAGCCGCGACAGCCGCGTGTAGTGGCGCACCGCCTGTAGTTCCGACACCTGCGGCAGCGCGGGCGGCCGCGCCCGCCGAAAGCGCGCCGGCAGGGATTCGGTGCAGGCGAGCACGGATGGCGCCTGCGCATAGCTGCGCCGTCCGTTACGCCCGCGTTCGAAGATCAGCATGTGGCAAACAGGGATCGCGGTAGCGCAATTCGCTCAGGCCATGGCCGCCATGGCCTTGTCATAATCCGGCTCTTGCGAGATGTCCGGCACCAGCTCCGTGTGCACCACTTTATCATTTTCGTCCAGCACCACCACCGCACGCGCCGCGATGCCCTCAAGCGGACCGTCCTGGATCAACACGCCATAGTCTTTGGCGAAATCGCGCGAACGCATCAGCGACAGCGGGATAATGCGCTCCACGTTCTCGGCGCCGCAGAACCGCGACGCCGCGAATGGCAGGTCCGCCGACACCGCCAGCATCACCGCGTTGCCCTGTTCCTTGGCGAAGTCGTTAAACTTTTTCGTGGACTTCGCACACACCGGCGTATCGACGCTGGGCACGATGTTGAGCAGTTTTTTCTTGCCTTTGAGATCGGCCAGCGATACATCTTTCAAATCCTTGTCCACCAGACGGAAATCGGGCGCCTTCGAGCCTACCTTTGGCAGTTCGCCATTAGTGTGAATCTCTTTACCCTGAAAGGTAATGGTACTCATCAAGTTCGCTCCTTAAGAGTTTTTCGGGTTGCAAAAATGCGCGAGAAAAATGCGCTGGTGCATACGGAAGATGGCCGCATATGCGCACGGCGGAGTCGTGAGCGACTACTGTAACACCCGCGCGAGTGTTTGCGCGTAGTGCTCGATATCCTGCGCGGTCTTCGTTTCCGTGGCGCAGACCAGCACACAATCCTTGAGTTCCGGATAGTCCGCGCCCAGCGCGTAGCCACCGAGAATACTCTGCTCGGCAAGGGCGTCCAGCACCGGTTGCGCGGGACACGGCAGCCGCAGAACGGATTCGTGAAAGTAATCGCTGTCGAACACCCGCGCCACACCATCAATCCCCGACAGCGCGTCGGCCAGCGCATGTGCGTTCGCGTAGCAACTCGCCGCCACCCGCTCCAGACCTGGCCCGCCGAGTAACGCGAGATGGATGGTGGCGGCGGTCACCAGCAGTCCCTGATTGGTGCAGATATTCGAAGTCGCCTTCGCGCGGCGGATGTGTTGCTCGCGCGCTTGTAAGGTAAGCACAAAGCCGGGGTTGCCATCGGCATCCACGGTGCGGCCTACGATGCGACCGGGCATATGTCGCACATGCGCGCGCCGTGTGCACATAAATCCGCAATAGGGCCCGCCCGAACTTAAGGGCGCGCCCAGCGGCTGGCCCTCACCCACCACGATATCCGCGCCTTGGATTCCCCATGCGCCCGGCGGTTTAATAAGCGCAAGCGAAACCGGATTCACCACCGCGATGGTCAACACGCCGTGCGCTTGCGCCCAGGCCGTGAGTTCGTCCATCTCCTCCAGTACGCCGAAAAAATTCGGTTGCGGGATGACCAGCGCGGTCGGCGGCGCGTCCGCGTAATTCTCCAGCACCGCCGGGTCTGTGCGACCGCTGACCTTGCCGTACGGGAGCTCCAGCAACTCAATGCCTTGATGACGCACGATGCTGCGCACCGTGGCGCGATACGCCGGGTGCACGCTCGCCGGCATCAGCACCCGCTGAGGGCAGGTTTTCGGCTTGCGGCTCACCCTCATCGCCATCAGCACCGCCTCGGCCAGCGCGGAGGCGCCATCGTACAGCGACGCATTGGCTACTTCCACGCCGGTCAGCGCCGTCATCATGCTCTGGTATTCATACGTGAGCTGCAAGGTGCCCTGCGAGGCCTCCGCCTGATAAGGCGTATACGAGGTGTAAAACTCGCCGCGCGTGGCAAGCTGCCAGACGGCGGCCGGGATGTGGTGTTCATAGGCGCCGGCGCCGATGAAGTTAAGCGGCACGCCGTCGCGCGACGCGACCTCGTTCATCAGGCGCGCCACTTCCATCTCGTTCAAACCCTCGGGCACGTCGCTGAGCGGCCCGCAACGCAGCACGGCCGGGATCTCGTCGAACAACTGCTCGATGCGCTCGACATCAGCCGCGGCCAGCATCTCGCGGATATCGTCCTCGGTGTGGGGAATGAAGGGCATTTTTCAGCTTGAGCCTGAGCAGTTGCGGCAGTCGCGCAGTAAACCCCGGCCATGTAACAACCGATACACGGCGAGCGTTCAGCCGCCGGCGTGTGCGTGCGCCTGATAGGCGTCGGCATCCATCAACGCCTCGAGCGCCGTTGCGTCTTCAGGTGCTAACCGGAACAACCAACCCGCGCCGAACGCATCCTTGTTGATCGCTTCGGGCGTCTCGGCCAGCGCAAGGTTGGATTCCACGATTTTTCCCGACAGCGGCGCGTAAATATCGGAAGCGGCCTTGACCGACTCCACCACCGCGCACGCCTCACCAGCCGTGACTTGCGTTTCAGGGGGCGGCGTCTCGACGAATACCAGATCGCCAAGCTGCTCCTGCGCGTGATCGGTGATACCGACGGTCACCGTACCGTCGTCATTGAGCCGTACCCATTCGTGCGACGGGGTGTACTTCAGATCGGCGGGTAACTGGCTCATGACAATCTCCGGTCAGTTATCGAGTAATAAGATGGATTCTTTACGAGCTCGGCCCAACGGGTGTGGGTTGCGCGCGGGATGCCGTGGGGATACATGCCTTGCCGTTGCGTACGAACGGCGGTCTGACCACGCGCGCCGGCAGGCGCTGGCCGCGGCTTTCCACCTCGCAGCATTCGCCCGCTGTTATCGGCACCCGCGCCAGTGCGATCGGCACGCCTAGGGTGGGAGAGAAACCTCCGCTGGTGACCTCACCTTCTTCGCCGGTTTCGAACAGCACTTTCTGCTGCGCCCGCGGCACGCCGCGCCGTTCGACGACCAGCCCTATCC
>JACCYU010000017.1 GCA_013696315.1 Gammaproteobacteria bacterium
GCAAGGCGCGCATGTAGACGTCCTGCCGGATGTTGACGTTGGGATCGTTGGGCGAGGGCTGCACGCGCGCTGTGAAATATTTAACTTTCACCAAATTGTTCTGCGGCCCCCGTACCTTCTGGAATAGTGCCGCCGGGTCTAACCATTTCCAGGGAGTCCCCCGGACTTCGCCGTAATAGAAATTGAAGCCATCCACATAGACGATGGTGCGGTAAAGCGGCCTTGGCATGTTGCTCTGCCTCAGAAAAAGCAAGGGCCTCCAGAGGAGGCCCCGCGCCCGGCAGCCGAAGCCACCGGGGTAGTAGTGCGCAATTTTAACTCAAACTGCCCTGCGGGTCATCCGTGGCTGCCCCCTTTCCGTTTACTGCTGCATCATCATCGTCCGGCTCTCGTCCAGATACTCTGCTTGGTTGTAGCTGGCGCAAATTTAATTCGTTTCTTGTAGGCATGCGGTGTCCTTCAGTCCAGCAGAGCCAGCATCTCAGCGGTGCGGGTGAATTTCTCGCGTGGCTTGCCGGCCGCTTCACCGCACGCGATTTCGGCGGCGTCGATCTTCAGCCATGCGGGGAATCCCAGCGCGCGCACTCCGCGCGCCGCGAGTTGCGGATAAATCGCTTGCGCCCCCTGTTTCACCGAGGTATCGATCCCGCCGGCCTCGATGTCCGCCAGCATGGCCTTGACCGTGGCCACGCTGTCCGCGCGATTGGTGCCGATGATGCCGCTCGGACCACGCTTGATCCAGCCCGCGCAGTAGAGGCCCGGCAGCACCTTTCCCTGCGCGTCGGTGATGCGTCCGTCGACGTTGGGCAAAACGCCGCGACGCTCGTCGAACGGCAGCCCCGGCAACGGCACGCCCCGGTACCCGATGCTCCGGAATAAAAGCCCGCAGTCAAGTTCGACGGTCTCGCCGGTCTCGCGCGCAACCTGTCGGCCCGGTTCTCCCTCAAGGCGATTTTTGGCCAGGATCAAGCGCTCAAGCCTGCTTTTGCCCTTGATCTTGACAGGGCTTTCCAGAAACCGGATAAAACACCGCCGGCCCTTATTCGAACCCGCACGCGCCGCGAACGCGCGCAGAATCTCCATGTTTTTGATCGCAGTGCGGTTGCGTTTGTCGGCCAGTTCGGTTTCGCTCGCGGAGTTGAGATTCAGGTCTTGTGGCTTGACCACCGGCTCGCAGTCAGCCAGTTCGCCAAGTTCGCGCAACTCCACGTGCGTGAATTTGGCCTGCGCAGGGCCGCGCCGGCCGAGCATGTGGATCCCGCGGATCTTGCTCTCGGCCAGTCGCTCCAGCGCGTGTCGAGCGATGTCCGTATGTTTGAGCTCATCAACCGTCTTGGCAAGGATGCGGCACACGTCCACCGCCACGTTGCCCTGCCCGACGACCACCGCGACTTCGCTGGACAGGTCGAATTCGCGATCGCGGTAATCTGGATGGCCGTTGTACCAGCCGACGAACTCGGTGGCGGTGTGGCTGCCGGGCAAATCGTCACCGGGGATGCCGAGCCGCCGATCGCTCTCCGCCCCGCACGCGAACAACACCGCATGATAGCTGGCGCGCAGGTCTTCGATGCCGATGTCGCGTCCGATGGTCACATTGCCGAGAAAATTAAAGCGCGGATGCGCGGCGATCCGGGTGTAAACCAGGATGGCCTCTTTCAGTTTGGGATGGTCGGGCGCAACGCCGTTGCGCACCAGCCCGAACGGCGCCGGCAGGCGTTCGAACATGTCGATTCGAACGTCCAGCCCGGACTTCAGCAGCGCTTCGGTGGCGTAGAAACCGCTGGGCCCGCTGCCGATGATGGCCGCCCGCAGGGGATTTTGCTCAGTGCCGATCTGGTCAGTCATCGATTAACTTATAGCCACGGAACCCACAGAAGAACACGGAAGGTAAATGATCAAATTGCAAGATCAAGCGGGCTGGGGGAGACAAGCGAATCCGGGCATGCCTGTGTTCCCACGCGGAACCATTTGACTCTAGCCGATACGTTGGCTTCCCGCTTTCGAGCATTCTATCTTCCGTGTCTTTCCGTGGTTTCCGTGGCCGATCTCGCCTAGAAACCCAGCTCGGCCCGGCGCTCCTCGGCGCCTGGCAGCGGGTCCTGCTTGTCTTCGATCACCGGCAGGTCGGGCGCGCGCTCGGCATTTATGGCTATCCACTTTGTCAAGTCGTCGGGGATATCGGAATCCTCGTAGATCGCCTGCACCGGACATTCGGGAATACACGCGCCGCAATCGATGCAGACCTCGCTGTCGATATAAAGCATCTCGTCGTCGCCGTGAAAACAGGCGACGGGGCACACGGTTACACAATCGGTGAAGCGGCAACGTTGACAGTTACCGGTGACGATGGTCGTCATGTCGATCTCCTGCTCTCGTAAATCAGAATTTCACCACGATTCAGCTCGATGGAATCGCCGCTTAAGCGTTGGTAGCGGCCGTCGATATAATCCGGTTCGATGGGCAGGCCGAGCGCCGCCAGGTGTAACAAATAGAAACGCAAAAACAGCGGATGGTAGGTGCAAGCATAGCTGAATGTCGGCAGCACTGGCGCGTCCCGCATGGAAACGATGGTGCCACGCTTCATGCCGGCGCCGGTGCGCGCGCCCAGACTGCCCAGCACGATAATGCTGCCCGCCAGCATGTTGACGCCGGTGAAATCGCCGCTGTCGCCGCCAACCGCGATCAGCCCACGCCGCATGGCGTTGCCGGTCTCGTTGCCCACGTTGCCATACACGATGATCTCGCCGCCCTGCATGCCCGCCGGGCTGCCCCGATACGCCGCGCCAACCATGTGGCCGGCGCTGCCGGTGACGAGAATCCGCCCGCCGCTCATTTCCGGGCCGACCCAGTCCGCGGCGTTGCCACGCACCTCGATCTCGCCGCCGGACATGCCCAGACCTAAATGCATGCCGGCATCGCCCTGGATTACGATCCGCCCGGCGCTCATGCGGGCGCCCACGAGCTTTACCCGCGAGAGGTCTCCTGCGATATGCAGTTCGCCGTTGAAGCTGCCCTTGATCCTGAAAAAATCGCCCAGCGGAACCAGTTCGTTGCCGTAATTGAGGTTGAGGGCGGCGATCCCGGATGCGCTCAAGCCTTTCAGCGCGGCCGGACTGATGACTTCCGCCTCCAGCGGCACCCGCGGCGCGGTGTACAGTTCGAGGCTCAGGCTCATGACGGCGCCGGCGGGCCCGGCGGCGTGGCGACGGGGCCGGGCATGTCGCTGTCGGGCGCCTGACCGTTCAGCAGCCCGTGCAGGTGCACGTGGTATTTTCCCAGGCTGCCGCCGTAGTTGCCGGCCGAGATCTGCAACGCGCCATGCTCCGCCGCCACATGGATGCCGCGGCGCATCGCCTCTTCCACGGCGTGCAGATCCACCCCATCGACGACGATTTCGAATACGCTGTTTATTTGGTCTCCAAGTTGCGTGTCGCTGGCGACCGCGCGCAACGTCGGGCAGTACGTATGGCTGGTCGAAGCGATGAGGCCCTTGTACTGCGACCCGATCTTGCTACCGCAGCGCACGACCCCCTGCGGGAACGGCAGTATCACGCCGCGCACCTGCCGCATGACGGTGGCGGCCGCGGCGGCCGCGTCCAGTGCCGTCTCCGAATAGGCGCCGAGGATCAGGAGATTGCCGCCGCCGACCGCGGGTTGGACGCCGAAGCGGTCGTCCACCAGAAATTCGCCCTCCATCACCGGCACGCGCCACAGACGCCGGCCGCCCAGCACTTTGCTGATCTGCCAGCCGTCGCCGAAGTACCGCAAACGACCGCCCACGATCACGCTTCTCTGCGTCTTCAGGCCGTTGTAGCAGGCGGTGGTCGGGCAGGTCATGACGCACTGGCCGACACGCTCGATCAGCCGCGCGGCCATGCCGTCTTCCGTGATTGTGAACAGCAATACGGATACGCCCGGACGTCGGTCCGGCGTTTCGTCAGGTTCTAATTCTCGCTCGACCGCCGCCTCGCACTTGCAACGAATCACCGAGGTGGCGAAACCAGTCATGCTTTGTGCAGCCGCCCGCGCCCACTCTATTGTCGCGGCGGTCACGATCACACGCGAGACCCACATTTCGAAGGCCTCGGCGAACGTGTCGACGATTTCGGCGGACTGAAGGCGCATTACTTTTTCGCAAGTCGCTCTTAAAGTGTGACGTGCACCTCGTTAATTCTTCGTCTCCGGCGCTATCACCTCGTGCCGGTGCAGATAACTATCCGCCACCGCGTAGTTATCGAAGCGGATCGAATAATAATCCTCGAAGAACGGCCGGATCACCTGCTCGATCGCGCCGTCGTACTCCGGTGTGGCGTGCAGAATGCGGCCACCGTAATCCATGCGGATTTCGTGGTCTTCGATGATGATGTTGCCGTCCTTGATCACGTAGCGCGGCGCGTTGAACATCTGTTCCTTGTCGTCCATCTCGTCATAGATCGTGATGTCGGCGTCGGCGCCTACGCCCAGGTGACCCTTGTTTTTGAGCCCCAGCAGCCGCGCCGGGCCCGCGCGGGTGATGATCGCGATCTCGTTCAACGTGTATTCGCGCGCGATGTTGTCCTTGAGAATGGTCTTGGCGATCGCTTTCTGATTGACCTTCGCGATCTGTTCGTTGCGAAACTCGCGATCCATGAGCAGGCGGATCAGGCGCGGATACATCATGAAGGAGCCACCATTGGGATGATCGGTGGACAACACCAGCCGCCACGGGTCTTTCGACAACAAAAACAACTCCAGTCCGATTGCCCATTGCAGGGCGTGCACGTGCACGTGCTCCTGGTACGTGAACGGCACGATGCCGCAGCCGCTCTCGCACTCGGTATCGGCGTTAATCCATTTATTGCCGCTGATGCCGCGAAGCATATAAGCAAGCGGCGCGTCCGCCGTCATGGCGGTGGCCTTGCCGAACATCACCTGGCCGACGTCGGCGCTAATGTTGGGATGCGTGTTGATGTACTCGGCGATCTCCGGCCCCCTGGAAGTGGGATTCTTGCCGGGCTCGCCGCCGTAGCTGTGAAACTGGATATGCGCCATGTGCGCGCGACGTCCGCGGGCCGCTTCCATGGTGCCCACCGTGGTGTCGAAATTGCCGCTGTGACCGAGATTGTTGCAGTGGATATGCGGCGGGTGCGGAAGCTTGAGATCGTTGACGGCGTCGATGAAAGCGCTGATCACCTGCGCCGGCGTCAGATCGAACTGATCGATGTTCTCGTTGAGATCGGTAATGTTGGCATTGCGACGCCCCTTCCACAGTTCGTCGCTACCCGGATTGACCAGCTTGACCGTATAAGCCTTGGCGGCGTTGACCCACCAGGCGACCGCTTCGCGGAACTCCTCGTGGCGTTTTTCCTTGAGCAGCCGGTACAGCAACACGTTGTTGCCCAGCAGCACGTAAAAGCCTTTGTCGATGATGGGCGTGTCGTGTAGTTCCTCCAGCACGTGGCGCGCGCCAATGGGCGTCACGGCGGCCTCCATCGCGGTGGTATAACCCATCCCCGCGTAGCGGTAGCCGGTCGCGAACGTCGATGGCACGATGCCGCCCGTGCCCGAACGGGTCAGGGGCGTGCCAGGGTGCACGTCCAGGCGGTGGTCCTCGGGCTGAAGTTTGCGCGCCAGGTTGACCTTGGGTCCGGCGATGTGGCAATGAATATCCACGCCGCCGGGCATGACGACCATGCCTTGCGCGTCGATCTTCTTTGCATCGGGCGGGACTGTGGCGACGATGCGTCCGTCCTCGATACAAATCTCGCGCACCTCGCCATCGACACCATTGGCCGGATCGTAAACGCGGCCGTTGGCGATGCGCAGCGGGTCAGCCACCGAAGCTAAGAACACACTCAGCTAGCTGGCAATCACTCACAATCGCAGCATCCTTGATTGGCACGCGACGACGATCTAAAGGTTATCATGCATAACTTGCGCGCAGAGTTCGCAAGATAACCCTTCCGTGAGGCTCTTCCCCATCACCCTGCAGGACTGATATCGGATTGCCATCAACCCTTGGTTCAACTCTGTTTCTCAGCCATTGAGTGGTGCCCCAGCGCTCATTAGCTGCATTCCGAAAATCGTAATCGCCGACGATAGTCTCTGCAGGTGCTCGAATAACAATGCGCACCCCTTCAAGAGCCCAAACAGCGTCTTCAAATTCACTAACCGTCACCCTTCTCTCCTTTTCAGCCCTTGATGTACCATCAAGCCACCTTCTGCGTCGTCGCTGATTTCTCTGTCAGCAGTTCGGCAACCCGTCGCTTGATCGCCATGAGGATCGCTTCATCGCTCGGGTAAGGCGATTCAAACGCGGGCCGCAAGGTAATAGGCACGTCATCCATGCGATACACCGTGCCGCCCGTGTTGATGCCGTAGGTCGCGGTCGTGAACGCGACTTTAGCGAGTTGCGTGGTGTCCGTGGGTTTGGTGTCCAGCACGATTACGGGTATTTTCTTCAGATGTTCGACCGAGGATTTCGGAAAATTGGACGCCGGGTCCGAAGCGATGATGAGCGCGGCGTCGGCATCGCCGCGCGCCAGCGTATCGACCGTGGTGAATTCGCCGGGATTGAAGCGCGGGTAGCCACGGCTGAAGTTGACCCCGAACGGGTAACCCGTCTGCCAGGAAACGACATTGTCCGCGCCCGTGACGTTGCCGTGACCGCGCACCGGCTTGGCGACGAAGTGCGTGAACTCGTTGAGGTCGGTCGCGAGCGCCAGCACGGCGCCGGAGTTGAAATGACGTCCCCGCGTCATTGTCAGGCCCATGCCAAAGAAAAGAACGCCATAGCGGCAGGACTTCATGCGCCGCGCCAGATCCTCCAGCACGCTGAGTGGCACACCGGTCGTGTCCGCAATCTTCGGGTCCACCTTGCGGCCCTTGACCAGCGCGCGCAAGGTCCACAGCACCTCGAAGTCCTTGCCGGGCCTGACCTGTATGAAGATGTCCGCGACCGGCGCGCTCGGGGTGCGGCGCACGTCCACCAGCACCACGGTACGATCTTTCCTGCCGTTGGGCACGTACATGCCCTTGGGCGTCACCGCGTAACGCGTGAAGTGGCGCGGATGCGATTCCGCCGGATTGCCGCCCCAGTAAACCACCAGGTCCGCGCGGTTCTTGATCTCGCCCAGGGTCGCGGTGCTCTCCCCCACACCCTGGAAAGCGATGCCCGAGGGGCCGTGACACACCGACGTGGTGGTGTCGATCGTGCCGTGAATCATGTCGCCGATGGCGACCGCCTGCTTCTGGGCCTCGCAGGTGGTGTCGCTCAGGCCATAGATGATGGGGAAGCGCGCCCCGACCAGAATCCGGGCGGCGGCTTCCACGCCCTGTTCGGTGGTGGCCGGTTTGCCGTCGATCAGCGCGAAGGGCCGGTCTTCGATCGTGTGTTCGGCAAACCAGGCGCGCCCCAGCACGCAGGCGTTCTTGGCCTTGGTGATGCGTTTTGCGTCCAGATCCACCGTGAGATCCATGTCGTCGCACACGCAGCCGCAGAAGGTGCAGGTTGCGTGCTCAACCAGGCGGGTGTTCTCGGTCATCATGGCCTCCGGCTAAGCGTTTTGCGCCGACGATGTCTCGTCGATCTTTTCGACTTCCACTTCGATGTTCTTGGAAAGCGGCATACCGCTGCCGGCCGTATCGCCGCTCATCAATTGACTGGAGGGCGGGCCATACGCGATGAACAACATGCCTGCGGGTAAATCGGTGGGTTTCCGTCCTTTGCATCGAACCTCGGTTTCACCAAACGCCGAGCGCAGCCGAAGCCTGTCGCCGTCTTTGAGTTCCAGTCTAACCATGTCGTCGGCGTTCATCTCGGCGGTAGAAGTGACCGCGCGGTAAGCGTCCTTCAGCTTGCCGGCGTTCAGCGAGGTGCCCTGCTTACTGGTGCGTCCGGGGATCAGGATCATGGTCTCGGCCATGGGGTTTACCGCAGCATGCTGATGAACCTGAATCATACAGACAACACATGGCCATTAGCTACAAATACGGGCATCCATCAATGAGTTTCGGCGTTCACGCGCGCCCAAATCGAAGGCGCGGCTCAAAAGCCCAGTTCCGCTTTTCTCTCTTCCGCCCCGGGCAACGGATCCTGCTTGTCCTCGATCACTGGCAGTTCGGGCGCGCGCTCGGCGTTGATCGCTATCCACTCCCGCATGTCGTCGGGAATGTCCGATTCCTCGTAAATCGCCTGCACGGGACACTCGGGAATACAGGCGCCGCAATCGATGCAGACTTCGTTATCGATATAAATCATCTCGTCGTCGCCGTGAAAACACGCGACGGGGCACACCGTCACGCAATCGGTGAACCGACAGCGTTGACAGTTGCCCGTTACCACGGTTGTCATTCAGCCTCCTGAGTTTAAGGTCAATACGTAGGGATTGACGATCGTCCGGGTTGCTCGACAGCCAATGTCTGCATGTCCGCGAGGCCGTCCGTCCTCAATCGCGCTAGTCGTCGTACTTGATGTACTTGAAGCGCGCATCGTCTGGGGTACCATCCAGCGCGCCGCCCTCCTTGCCGGGCTGCCACTGGATCACGTCCTCGATTTTTTTCGCCAGCTCGAAGTCCTTGTCGGTCACGCCTTTGGCAGCGTGATTCACCAGCTTGACGATCACAAATGCGTACGACGCGGAAATGTCCGGATGATGAAATGCGGCCTCCGCCAGGTGGCCGACGGTTGTGATCACCATCAAGGTGCCTTTCCAGCCGCTGGTCTTGTACTTGCGCCGGATCCAGCCGTCTTCGTAATACCAGTGGGGCAACTCCTTCTCCAGCCGCGCGCGAATCTCCTCTTCACTATAAACCTTGTCATCTCTTGCCATGGCAATCTCCGGTAAAGTTAAGAAAACTTTCTCGCCCCCAAATGTCCACATAGATAGTGGCACTATTTCACCCGCTGTGCCCGCAGGGCGGGCAAAAAGCGTTACGAATGCTGTGCATGATACGCCCCGGGCGCGACGGCGAGAACCGGGC
>JACCYU010000018.1 GCA_013696315.1 Gammaproteobacteria bacterium
GTGCAAAACCAGTGCACTCTCGACCTCGGCGGTGCCCATGCGATGGCCGGAGACGTTGATCACGTCGTCTACCCGTCCCGTGATCCAGTAGTAACCGTCCTCGTCGCGGCGCGCACCGTCGCCGGAGAAGTAGCAGCCCGGATAAGGGTCGAAGTACGTCTCCTTGAAGCGCTTGTGATCGCCGTACACGGTGCGCATCTGTCCGGGCCATGGAAACGCTATACACAGATTGCCTTTCGCGGCCCCGTCCTGCACCTTGCCTTCATCGTCGAGCAGCACCGGCTGTACGCCAAAGAATGGCACCGTGGCCGAGCCTGGCTTGAGGTCGATGGCGCCCGGCAGCGCGGTTATCATGAGACCCCCGGTCTCCGTCTGCCACCAGGTGTCCATGATGGGGCAGCGCTCCTTACCGACCGTACGGTAAAACCACTCCCAGGCTTCCGGGTTGATCGGTTCGCCCACGGTGCCGAGTATGCGCAGACTGTCGCGCGAGGACTTGTTGACGGGGTCGTCGCCCTTGCCCATAAGCGCGCGGATCGCGGTGGGTGCCGTGTAGTAAATATTGACCTTGTGCTTGTCCACGATCTCCCAGTGACGGCTGGCGTCCGGGTAGGTCGGCACGCCCTCGAACATGACAGTCGTCGCACCATTGACCAGTGGCCCATACAAAATGTACGAGTGGCCCGTAACCCAGCCGACATCGGCCGTACACCAGTAAACCTCACCATCCTGATAATCGAATACGTATTTGTGCGTGATGGCGGTGTACAGCAGGTACCCGCCGGTGGTGTGCAGCACGCCTTTGGGGCTGCCGGTGGACCCCGACGTATAGAGAATAAACAGCGGATCTTCGGCGTCCATCTCCTCGGGTTCGCACTCCGCGCTGGCCTTGTCCATCAACTCGTGATACCAGTGGTCGCGGTCATCGTTCCACGGCACGTCGTTACCGGTGCGCCTGACCACAATTACGGTTTTGACATCTGGACATTCTTTCAGTCCCTTGTCGGTATTGGCCTTGGATGGCGTGTTCTTGCCGCCACGCACACTTTCATCGGCCGTTATAACCACGCGACAATCCGAGTCCTGAACGCGATCCTTGAGCGCCCCCGGCGAGAAACCCGCGAACACAACCGAGTGAATGGCGCCGATACGCGCGCAGGCGAGCATTGCCACAGCGACTTCCGGGATCATGGGCATGTAAATGGCTACCCGATCGCCCTTCTTGACGTCCTTTTCTTTGAGCACGTTGGCGAACTTGCAGACCTGCTCGTGTAATTCCTTGAAGGTTATCGTTTTGGCATCATCGGGCTCATCGCCCTCCCAGATGATGGCGGGCTGATCGCCACGTTTTTCCAGATGTCGGTCCACGCAGTTGTACGCGGCGTTGAGCGTGCCGCCCTCGAACCAGCGGATGTGGGCTTCCTTGAAATCCCAATCCAGCACCTTGTCCTTGTCGAACGGTTTGGACCAGTCCAGGAACGCTTCGGCCTGCTCGGCCCAGAAGCCTTCGGGATCATCCACGGAACGCTTGTAGATCTCCTTGTACTCGCCCGCATCGATATGTGCCTTTGACGCGAGTTCGGATGGAACCTTGTAAAGTTTCTCTTCTGACATTTTTTACACCTGTACAGTCGTGTGAGTTTCGCTCATCGTTGAAGCCGCTGATTAGTCTAACCCTGGGGCTTACCTGGGCTAATGCGCTGCACCCGCCGAAGACAGGATGCCTGTCTGCTGGCGGACGTACGTCTCCTCCCACATCTCTTCGGCGCGCCGGTCGCGCCACAGCAACGACCCCAGAAACACCGCCAGGAAGCCGAGCGGGATGGAGACGATGCCTGGATTTTCGAGCGGGAATAGTGGCGCTTTAAGTCCCAGCATGCTCTCGGTCTGTCCCTCGTAAGTCTTGATGTCCGCTTTGGCCGCGGCGACTTGTTCGTTGACGGCGCTGATCTCGGATTTTAGCGACCGGCGCTCGCGCGGGTTAGTGGCTTTAGCCATATCGGCCCTGATTTCCTTTATAGTCGCCGGGCCGGCGTCGACCACCGCCTGCGCATCCGCCGTTTCGATCAGCGGATAAGTCATGTTGGGAGACATCATCACCAGCGCCACCGCGCTCAATGTGCCCACCAGAATGCCAGCTACGATGCCGCCCGTGTTGCGCCGCCGCCAGTACAAGGTCAATAGCAGGCAGGGGAGATTGGCCGAAGCAGCCACCGCGAAGGCCAGGCCCACCAGATGCGCCACGTTCTGACCCTCGGCCAGAATGCCGATGGTAATTGCGATGGCGCCCACGATGAGGGTCGCGACCCGCGCGGCGCGCACCTGTTCGGCAGGCTCCGCATGCCCGCCGCGGAACACGTTCACCCACAGATCATGGGCAATGGCCGCCGAGGAGGCCAGCACGAGCCCGGCCACTACCGCCACGATGGTCGCGAAGGCGACCGCCGCCACGAAGGCTAGCAACAGATTACCCAGCAGGGCGTCCGGCCCGCCGCCCAGATGTTGCGCCAGCAATGGCGCCGCCATATTGCCTCCCTCGTCGAAGGTGGCGATGTCCAGCGCGCCCACATTGATGGCGGCGGACATGCCGAGGATCAACGTGATCACGTAAAAGCCGCCGATGATGGCCATGGCCCACACCACCGACTTGCGGGCCTGCTTGGCATCGGGCACCGTGAAAAAACGCATGAGTATATGCGGAAGACCCGCCGTCCCCAGCACCAGGCCCAGACCTAACGAAATCAGGTCCAGCGGGCGGGTGAGATACAGGCCGGGTTCCAGGAACAGCTGACCCAGTTCGGCCTCGTTCATGTTGCCGGCGCCGCCCAGTAACTTGACCACCTGGGCCAGCACTTTCTCGTCGCTGATTACGGCGTCGAGCAGCCCAGGCAGCGAAAAACCATAAGGCGCCCACGCCAGGATCGTTAATAAAATGGCGGCGATGACCAGCAGCACCGCCTTGATGATCTGCACCCAGGTGGTCGCCAGCATGCCGCCGAACAGCACGTAGACGAGCATCAGCAAGCCCACTGCGATTACCGACACGGTGTAGTCGATGCCGACGATGAGTTCGACCAGCAGGCCGCCACCCACCATCTGCGCGGTGAGATAGAAGATCGACACCGTGATGATGGAAAGTGACCCCATGACGCGCGCGGTGCGCGGGTTGTTGCGGAAAGCGAGGATGTCCGAGAGGGTGTATTTGCCGATATTGCGGCAGGGCTCCGCGATCACCAGCAGCACCGTGACAAAGGCGACCAGGAAGCCAACCGAGTACAGAAATCCGTCGAATCCGTATAGGGCGATCAAGCCCGCTATCCCTAAGAAGGAAGCAGCCGACAGATAATCGCCGGCAATCGCCCAGCCATTCTGTAAACCGCTGATCCCGCTCCCGGCGGCGTAATAATCGCTTGCCGAGCTCACGCGCTTGGCGGCGATATAGGTGACAAACAGGGTAAGCGCGATGATGGCGCCGAACACGAGTATCGTTAGCCACCGCCACTCGGGCGCCACGGCGCCCTGGGCCAGTGCTGCGCCGGGGCTGAGCAGGACCGCCGTCAGCAGGCCGCCTTGCAAGGGTGTGCGCTTCATGCGGCCCCCTTCTTGCGCTCGGTGCTCTCGGTGGCAGCGGGCTTCAGCACGCCGTGACGCTCGGCGTTCTTGCGAACCTCGGCAGCCAGCCGATCGAACTCCCCGTTGCCGCGGGCCGCGTACACGGCGGCGATGATCCAGGCGACTACGAATTGAGAGAGCGCGAACAGGAGGCCGACATTGACCGGCCCCCAGACCTTCACCGTGAAAATACCGGGGAAATAACCACCCCCGATGGGCAACAGAAAGTAGTAAATCATCGACACGATCATTAGCGTCACGATGAGGGTTTTCTTTTTGCGGTGCAGTTCCTGGAATTTAGGATCCGCGTAGATGGCGGACCAGTCGATATTGTGTTCAGGCTTATTGTTGGCAGCGGCCGTGGCGGCCATATTCGCATCCTCCGATGGCGAGTGGAGACGGGGTCAACGGCATTCCGTCGCGGCGCTGAGCTTCTGGTATTGCCGGCCTGTGGAATGCGGACCGAGCGGACGCGACAAGCATGGGGACAGCAAGTTCCATGCCTCGCGTAATCCGGTGCTTTCTGTTGGGTCCGCAAGGTGAATACATTCGCCAGAACAATGGTTAGCGTGGGAAATCGGGGGTGCCTGACGCCGACCGCGAGTATCCTCGAAGCAACACTGTTTCTCGGTTTTTCTGTAATCGTTTAATGGTTAATTTCGGCGGGGGGACGTAAACCGGAATGCATGCCACGGCGGCACATGTTGACGAGCAGTCTCTGCGCCCGAGCCCAGACATCAGCCGCGGCAGTGTCCTGGGATGTTTACAAACCGTTACAAACTGTGGTGTAAATTTTACAATTAAACTTGGCACGCTGCGTGCCGGCACAAGTCACGGCGGGACACCCGGCTTAAGCGCCCGCAAACATGGACCGCAGGTTCACCGAGGAGGTCTCGCCGAGCTCATCGAAATGCCGCGCCAGCCACTTGCTGGCGGCGCGATAACCCATACCGTGCAAAGCTTCCAGAAACACCCACTCGGCGTTTACCTTGCTCGACGCATCCAGCGGTGTGAGCTCGGCCTCGCCGTCAATGCGGTGAATCAGCATGCGCTTGTATCGCTTCGGATCCAGTTGGCCATCGTCGAGCAGGCGGGTCACGAACTCGATGGCGCGCAGCTCGGCCAGCAGGCTGCTGTTGAAGTTGATCTCGTTGATGCGGTCCAGAATGTCGCGGGCGCGCTTCGGGGTGTGGGGCGAATCGATGGGATTGATCTGCACGATGACGATATCGCGCGTGGCGCAACGATAGATGAACGGGTGCAGCGCCGGGTTGCCCATGTAACCGCCGTCCCAGAACGCTTCGCCGTCGATCTCTACGGCCTGAAACATGTTTGGCAAACACGCCGAGGCCATCACCGCGTCGGGCGAGAGTTCGGCATTCCTGAAGATACGGGCGCGGCCCGTGCGCACACTGGTGGCCGACACAAACAGTTTAATCTGGCCGCAACAGCGCACCGTGTCGAAATCGATCTGCCGCGCGAGGAAATCCTTGAGCGGATTGAGGTTGAACGGGTTGAGTTCGTAAGGCGAGGCAAGTCGAGTCAGCATGTCGAGAGCCAGATAGCCGGGCGATGTATTGAGGCTCCAGTTGCCCGCCCACTGATCCCACGGCGTGCGCTGGATCAGACTGAAGCACGCTCCCTCGCTCGCCGCCCTCCAGAAACGGTGCAACGCCTCGCGCGCGCCTTCCCGCCCGCCTTTCTCGAAACCGTCCGCGAGCGCGACGGCGTTCATCGCGCCCGCGCTGGTGCCGCTGATCGCTTCGATGGCGATCCGCTCGTCTTCCAGCAAACGATCCAGCACGCCACACGTAAACGCACCGTGCGCGCCGCCGCCCTGCAACGCCAGGTTGATGGATCTGGCCCCGTTACCCCCGGAACTGTTGGCATTGGATCGCGCTGCCTTGCGCCGTTTGGCGGGCGCTGAGGTTTCGTTTGCTTTAACGCTCATTGCGCGGTCCAGCCACCATCCATGGTCAAGGCGCTGCCGGTGATCGCGGCGGCGGCATCGCCTGCGAGATAAACCACCAGCGCGCCCACCTGCTCAGGCTGCACGAATTGCTTCGTCGGCTGCGCCGCCAGCAGCACGTCGCGCAGCACTTCTTCCCGCGTGATGCCGCGCGCTTTGGCGGTATCCGCGATCTGGCCTTCCACCAGCGGCGTCTGCACGTAGCCGGGACAGATGGCGTTGCAGGTGATGCCAAGCTCGGCCACCTCCAGGGCGATGGTCTTGGTA
>JACCYU010000019.1 GCA_013696315.1 Gammaproteobacteria bacterium
CCACGCCGGCCCGCACCCAGGCTTGCGGGTCTCGCGCCAGCTCCCGTAACAGCGCCACCGAACATGACGGATTGCGGGCGACCCCCCGGCGGACCTCCGTTTCTTCGTCCACCGCCAGCCTGCGCAGCACGGCTTCGGGTGTCGCGGAATTGCGCGCCACCCATCGCCGCACCCAGGGATCGTCATCGTCCGCCAGACTCGCGAGAATTTCACGCATCTGGCCATGTCGCCGCGCCTGGATACGCCGCACCTGACGCGACGGATCGTCCACCAGAGCCTTGAGCGCACTGTCCGGGACGGCGAGATTGCGCGTCGCCGCGGCCCGCACCTGGCCTTCCACGTCGCGCAGCAAACGCACCAGCGTAGCGAGCGTCGCCGCGGGGTTGGCGGCCAGCATCCGACGTATCAGCGGCTCGGGATCGTGCTCGGCTTCACTGCACACGTCCGACGGACAGTTGGGGTGCGCGGCAATCTCTCCGCGAAGATATACATCGGCGCGGGCCCACAGGCTACGCAGCACCGTGGCGTCCGCGATAGCATTTCGCGCAATCTCCTTGAGCTGCCTGAGGCTTGCATGCGCGGCCAGGGATGCGAGCGCCGCGGCGCCCGTATGCGGATTGCCGCACAGCCCGTGGCGCACGGCGTCCGAAGGATCGTCCAGCAGCTTATCGAGCAGCGCCGCATCCGCGTTGCCATGGGCGGCGATCGCGGCATGTACGGCGGACGAGCGATCCGTGTCCATCAGCCACGCCAGAGTCGCGCTGGAAGTACGCGGATGACGCGCGACTCTATGGCGAATTTTCTCGTCCGGGTCCTTGCTCAGTACTTCGAGAATGGAGGGCGGCGTATAAGGCGCACCGGCAAACAGACGCCGTAATTTTCGGTTAGCCAGACTCACGCGTTCGAGCGCCTTGCGAGCCGCCGATGCGGCGAAGGGATGCAGAGCCACTGCCAGGTACGGATCGCCGCGTTCGCTAACATGAACGATCAATTCTTCGAGATCTTGGCAGTTCGCTGACACTTGCATCGATGAGCGCCTCTGCGCATTCCGTCCAGGGTTGTTCACGATGTTCGCGCGAGTCCTTTCAGGCCTGCGCCGCCTGTCTTGGTGGATGCTCGATGACTGTGTCCATACACTCGTCGACCAGTTCGATCAGCTCCTGCACCTTGATCTGTTTCTCGTTGCCGGTGGACTTGACCGAGTCCTCGAACATGTTCATGCACTTCGGACAACCCACCACGAATACCTCCAGACCCTCGATTTGCGCCGCCTCCTTCATGCGATTTTCGGACGGCTTTTCCCTATCCGCGGGGTCCGCCATCCAGATGCGCCCACCGCCCGCGCCGCAACAAAATGAGTTATCGCGCGTGCGACCCATCTCCACGAGATCGGCACCCAGCATCCGGATCGACTCGCGCGGGGCGTCATAGCCCTTGTTCAAGCGGCCTAAATGACAGGGATCGTGAAATGTCACTTTACGATCGAGCTTCTTCTTCAATTTGATCTCGTTGTTCGCGAGCATCCGCTGGGTCAGGGTGCTGGCGTGCTCGATCTCGTAGCGACCGCCGAAGTCGGGATATTCGTTTTTGATCGTATTGAACGAGTGCGGATCGGTGGTCACGATTTTTTTGAACTCGCACTGACTCAAGGTCTCAATGTTGGACTCCGCCAGGTGCTCATACAGGCCTTCCTCGCCCACTCTACGGACGTCATTGCCCGCGTTCATTTCCGCCTCGAATAGAATCCCGAAATCGACTCCCGCGCCATGGAGGACTCGCGCGAAAGCCTGCGAGACCTTCTGATAACGCGGATCGAACGAGGCGAAGTCGCCCACGAACCAGAGCCACTCGACCGGCTCCTTGCGCGCGTCCTTGATCTCGAAGTCCAGCTTTTTGGTCCAGGCCGGCCGCTTGCGTTTGTTCTCACCAAACGAATTGCCTTTCTTCTGTATCTGCTGCAAGGCCGTCTGCACGGTCGCCTCCATCTCGCCTTCCTCGACCAGCGTCCGTCGCATCTCCACGATCATAGGCACGTGTTCGATGCCCACCGGGCAAATCTCTACGCAAGCGGCGCAGCTGCGGCAGGCCCATAAGGTCTCCGCCCTGATCTGATTGACCCCGTCTCCTACGGCGATCAACTTGTCGTTATCGGGAAGTTTGCTGCCCTCCAGAGTCTGGGCGGCCAGCTCTCTCAGTGACAGCACCAGATCGCGCGGCGACAGCGGATAACCCGTGGCATTGGCGGGGCAGGCCTCGTGGCAGCGGCCGCATTTGGTGCACGCATCCAGATGCAGGAGATGCTTCCAGCTGAAATCCGTAATCAGTTTGTAGCCGATCTTCTCGCCTTCCAGATCCGCCAGCGGCAGGCGCGCCGACGGCCTTGGGTCCCGGATCGCCAGCGCCCCCATGGATGTAAAAATGTGCTTGACCTTGGTGTACGGAATCAAGGCGACAAAACTCAAGGCCAGAATGCCGTGCACCCACCAAGTGTACAGGCGCAGATCCGCAGCACCCTCCGGCGACAGCGCCAGGCCCTCGAAGAGGTAAGCCATCGATGCCGCCACGGGTGACCACCAGCGATAGCTCCACACAGTTGGATCGCCTTGCAGCCAGACCAGCCGTGCGGCCTCCAGAACAAACCCGGTGATGCCGATCAGGATCAGCAACCAGAGAAAGGCCCAGTCCTCGCGGCGATATCCGCTGCGATCCGCATCCGGCTCATTCTCGGAGCGGTCCGGGCGGGTGTAATCCAGCTTGGGCGGTCGCAGCCACTGGCGGCGATACATCATGTAGATCAGCCCTGCAATCAAGGCCAGCCCGGCGAGGTCCATAACCAGCGAGAACCAGAGATAGAACGTCCCGTCCCAGAAGCTGATCCCCAGCAGAGGCGCAGTGATGTCGTAGTCGAGGGTGATCGTGGCGGTGCCGATGAATAGCAGCACGAAGCCAAAGAAGATCAGAGCGTGCGCATGGCCCGCCGACACGTCACGGCGTCTCAATGAGCGATGGGCAAGTAGCTGTCCCAGCATTTCCTTGAGACCGCTGCCGATATGGGCAAGCTTGAACGCGGTGCCGCGGCGATATTTTCTGACCTGTAGATAACAACCGTAGAGAAATACCGCTATGGCCGCCAGCGCGACCACATAGAAAGAGACGACCATCCAGCCGGGAAAATCCTGGAACAGGATCCTGGTGACCTCATCCGGGTTATGGCCGTGCTCCAGTAGATCCATAAGACTGGTCTCGGTTTAGCTACGCAAGCTGTGGGGACTGTGCCAGGCCGGCTAATCAGGCTCGGTGCGACTGTGTAGCCGCGCCGAGCCCATCATCGGTCAAGTCTGATATTCGAGCTCGAACGCTCCTTCCGGCATGTGCGCAGTACCCCACACCGCGACTTCGCGGCGATAGGGTTTAGGCCACTGCGCGTTGGGCTCCTCGATCTCCCGCGCCAGCCGATGGCCATCGAAAGTTGAATCGGCCATCAGCTTGGGCGCCCAGGCGTCACCGATGACGTATACGTCCTTGACGCCATTATCGGACCACTCGTCCTTGCGCGCCTTCAAGCCCCGATACAGCTCGTCGTTGGAGTGGCGTCCCGTGACCAGCACCAGGGTGTCGAACTCGCGCCACGCGTGGGTCGTGTTTTCCCGGCGCGGCAGTTTTCCGGGGCCGCGATACTCGCGTTTGGAGCCGTCACCGTACAGGTTATAGATCTCGATGCGACCTGGCTCGATGCGCGACACAAAGCTCTCGCCGATGATCTCGACGTGATTCTCGTGCAGCATGCGCATGGTGTTGGGAAACTCCAGAGTGAACTCCATGTAACTGCCCAGCCCGACACCATCCACGATGGTGACCTCGCGGCCTGCCTCGGCCAGTTTCTGCGCAAGGCTTGGCGTCATGTAGTACGGATCGGCACTCAGGATAATCACCTTCTTGCCGATCTCCTTGTTACCCGCGTAGATCTGCTCCGGCGTAATCTGGTCGTCCCGACTCGCATCGGCGCCCGGGATCGGTGCGTGAGTTAATGCATTGGTGCCGTCGGTATTCCACGAAGCGCCTGTGGCTATCACGATCTTCTCGGCGCCATATTCGAGTGCCGCGTCCACAGTCATGGGTTTCTGCCCCAATGCCAGTTGCGAGTCCTTATTCTTTTTCAAGAGCTTCTGTATCTGCTGCTCGCGGTAATCACGGTGGTAGCCCCACTCGCCGAGGCCGGGGAGATGTGTGGACACATCGTTATTGTGGCCACCGACCTTCTCCGCGCTGTCGTACAAATGCACGGTATAGCCGCGCTCCAGCAATACGCGCGCGCATTCCGAACCGGCAGGGCCGGCGCCGACCACCAGGACTGAATCGTCGGAACCCGCCTTGGGGAATTTTTCCGGATGCCAGCCACGGCGGTATTCCTCGCCGGCGGTGGCGTTCTGCGTGCAGATCATGGGCGGCCCGCCGATTTCCCAGCGCGAGATGCAAACATTACAACCGATGCAGACCCGGATATCGTCGATACGACCTTCCTCGATTTTCCTGGGAAGCCACGGATCGGAGATGCTCGGGCGCGCCGCGCCGATGATGTCGAGCTGGCCGGCGCGGATCACCTCGGCCATTTTTTCGGGATCGGTGAAGCGACCGACACCCAGCACCGGTTTCTTGGTCACCTCTTTAATGAACTTTTGCCACGGAATCTGATGGCCCTGACTATAAAAACGCGAAGGCCCTGCATCCTCGCCCCACTCCGCAATGTCTCCTACGTTGACATCCCAAACGTCAACGTAAGGATCAGCCAGTTCGACGAACTTCATGCCGTCCACTTCAACCTCGATGGCA
>JACCYU010000020.1 GCA_013696315.1 Gammaproteobacteria bacterium
AACGCCAACCCCATGACAAACGCAGACTCAACTCCTCCCGCTCCGACCGCGTCAATCTCGTATACCTTGCCATGCAACACCTCCGGTCTCACCATCATAGGCGTTGCACTAGAAGCTTGAGACCACCCCAGCAAAAACAAGCCGTGACCGTCGAACAGCTTGAATGCCTTATCGGCGGGTTTGGCTTTCGTCTGGATCGTTCTGTCTGTTAGCGCCACTTGGCGGTACCTCATTTCAAAGTGGCGGTACCTTGCTCGAAAAGTACCGCCAAAAGCAACCGGCTTTCTCTGGACTTGCTCGGACTAGTTTAGACGACAGACATGAAAAAAGCCAGTGTTTTCAACTGGCTTATGGACGTTCTCGGACTTGCTTGGAAAGGTCTGTGGTGCCGGGAGAGGGAATCGAACCCACACAGGATTGCTCCTACCAGATTTTGAGTCTGGCGCGTCTACCAGTTCCGCCATCCCGGCTGCAGGTTTTTCAGTCTAACGCAAAGCCCACTCGCTGCAAACGCGGGATGGGGCGCATCTGCCATCAAACCGTAACGTAAGTGTCATCTTTTGTTCATCGTGAGTCTTTAGCTTGCTGTCACGCGGCAACAACAACTTGTTTCGAGAAACCTACACTTTTATCTGAGAGGATTGTGCCGATGCTTAAGCACATGGGGCGAGTGAAAACTTCGCTATGCATTTTAGGCTTCGCTGGCGGCGCGCTTGTGTCGAGCACCGTGAGCGCGGGAACCGTCATTTATGAAGAAGGCGAGACCGCGGTGGAAATTGGCGGCCGCATTCAGGTGCAGTATCTGAGGGTCGACCCTGACACGCCAGGCGCGGACAGCACCGATGACCTGTTTCTGCGGCGGGTGCGCCCCGAAATCGAGGCGACCCTCACCGAGAATGTCCTGGGCGTGCTGTCCATCGACTTTGCCGACGACGAGGTCGATATCAAGGACGCTTATATCGAATACGGCGGTCTGCCTTTTGGGGATATCATCGTCGGTAATCATTACGTGCCTTTTTCCCGCGAACAGCTAACCTCCTCCAAACGCCAGCAGTTCGTCGAACGCACCTTTATTGGGGACCACGATTTCGGGGTGCCAGACCGTAATATGGGCGTGTCCCTGCAGGGAGGAGAGATGCTTCAATATGCGGTTGGATATTACAAGGCCGGCATCGATCCGGGCACTAGCACCCTCGACTTCGACACGCGCCTGACGAGCGATACTGAATATTTCGGCGACATGTTCGCAGGGCGCATTGATATCTATCCGCTGGGTGAATTCGATCTCGCGCAGGGCGATTTTGAGCGCTCGGCTAGTCCGAAAATCGGCGCGGCCATCAACGGCTTTACCTGGAACAACGATGACGATAATGTCAACGAGTCGGACCTACCCGCCGGCAGCGACTACGATGAGGCGCAAGGCTACGGCGCCGACGCGGCGTTGAGATGGGCGGGGGTTTCCGTCGATATCGGTTATAACACCTTTAAATCCGAAACCGTCGATCCGACCTTCACCGATGGGCTTATCGCGGCCGGCGAGGGCGACTTCGACACCTATGCCGTGAAAGGCGGTTACATGATTCCGGTGGGTAGCGATTACGTCGAGCCTGTCATCGGTTACCAGGTTCTGGATGCGGACGCGGTCGCCGAAAAAGACGAACGCTATCTTGCTGGCATCAACTACTTCTTCAACGAATACGACGACAAGCTGCAGTTCACCTACGAGAGGGGAACGGACATTTTCGCCACCGATAACGCGGGCAATATCGACGCAAACGAGACAGCGGTCGGCGACGATCAGGATCGCCTGTACCTCCAGTATCAGCATCTGTTCTAAGCGCGCGCATTCTGTAAATGCCCTGGCTTGCGATGCGCGAACCCGGGTTTAAGGTCGACAAGGCCGGTGCAACGCCGGCCTTGTCGAGCGCGGTAACATCGCACATTTGCTAATATGCGGCGTGATGCGCACCCGCGAATTTCATTACGAACTGCCTCCCGATCTCGTCGCTCAACATCCCCTGAAACAACGCAGCGCGAGCCGGCTGTTGCACCTGGATGGAGCCCGCGGCGGCTTGCTGGACCGCGTTTTTACGGATCTGCCTGGATTTCTTGACATACGGGACTTGCTCGTCTTCAACGACACGCGGGTGATTCCGGCGCGTCTGCATGGCGCGAAAACAACCGGCGGAAAAGTCGAAGTGCTGGTGGAAAGGGTGCTGGACGACCACCACGCGCTGGCCCACGTAAAGGCCAGCAAAGCGCCGCGTGTGGGCCGTCGTCTGCATCTGGAAGGTGGCATTGACGTTACCGTCACCGGCAGGCGGAACGATCTCTTCGAGCTGTGTTTTGAAAGCGATCAATCGGTAGGGTCGCTGCTTGACGCGCACGGGCACATACCCTTGCCGCCTTACGTAGCGCGCCCTGATGACAGGCAGGATCGGGATCGCTATCAAACGGTTTACGCGCGGCATCCCGGAGCGATTGCGGCGCCAACCGCCGGGTTGCATTTGGATGACGCCATGCTGACCACGCTGGCGCGAAAAGGGCTCGATCAAATCGCGCTCACTTTGCATGTCGGCGCCGGCACGTTTCAGCCCGTGCGTGTGGAGGATTTTCAACAGCATCGCATGCACGCTGAGCACGTCGAGGTATCGCCCGCCGTGTGCGCGGCGGTGGATAGCTGCAGGTCACGTGGCGGGCGGGTAGTCGCGGTCGGCACCACCGTCGTTCGCGGCCTGGAGACCGCGGCCCGTGGCGGCACGCTGCAACCGTTTCGCGGCGACACCGACATTTTCATCACACCGGGTTTCGAGTTCAGGGTGGTCGATGCGCTTATCACCAACTTTCATCTGCCGGAGTCCACCCTGCTCATGCTCGTTTGTGCGTTCGGCGGTTATGCGCGAGTTATGGCCGCCTATCGCCACGCGATCGAACAGCGCTATCGCTTCTATAGTTATGGCGACGCGATGTTCATAACGCGACCGTCGGCCAAAGCCTCGACCGCCTCGACAGCGCCGTAAGTCTGGTTTGTGAAACGTGGTTGCCGAGGCCAGCGCGCGACGCCGAAGGTGGATAATACTACTTCAGTTCGATGCGAAGCATTTAACGCAAGTGCCCGATATTTAAATCTATAATATTCGTTATTGCTGTGTATGGGCGCTTCAGGCTGCTACCACTCTGCATCCCGATCGAGCCCTATGTCCTGCCAGGACAGCGGGTCCTCCAGCGGCTCCAGGTGTGTGAACATGTTCGCGCCCGGCACCGCGGCGCGAATCTGCTCCTCGATCTGCTCCAGCAGATCGTGGCCCCGCTGCACGGTCCATTCGCCAGGCACCAGGATGTGCACCGAGACAAATTTCCGTGCGCCTGCCTGCCGGGTGCGCAGCGCATGGAACTGAACATTATGATTGCAGCACTCGTCCAGCACTTTGTTCACCGCCGCCAGGTCGGACTCCGGCAAAGCGCCGTCCAGCAGACCCAGCACGGACCGCCGCACCAGCTTCGCGCCCGTCCAGATGATGTTGGCGGCCACGGCCAGTGCGACGATCGGATCCAGTCGCTCCCAGCCCGTGACGGCGACCGCCGCAACTCCCGCCACGACGCCGACCGAAGTCCACACATCGGTCATCAGGTGTCGCGCATCCGCTTCCAGGGTGATCGAGCCATAGTTTCGGTCGGCAGCCAGTAGCACGCGGGCTACCGCAAGGTTTACGGCCGCGGCCAGCAAGGTGATGGCCAGACCCACGCCGACATGTTGCAGCGGAATGGGCTCGATCAGCCGCGGAACGGCGGACCAGACGATGCCCACGGCCGCGAACAGGATCAGCGCGCCCTCGACGCCGCTGGAAAAATACTCCGCCTTGCCATAACCGAACGGGTGCAGCTCGCTCGGCGGCCGGGCGGCAACCGTCAAAGTGGTGAGCACCATGACCGCGGCCACGAGGTTGACCACTGACTCCAGCGCGTCCGATAACAAACCCACTGAGCCTGTGATGTAATAAGCGATCGCTTTCAGCGCGATGGTCAGCAGAGCCGCCGCCACCGATAGCCAGGCAAAGCGCGTCAGTTGAGCACGTTCCATAATGAAATTGTTAAGGCCGCCGCTATTGGTTGGCCGGGCCTGGCGTGTGCCGGGCAGAAATTATGTCCCGCACTGGACGTGCGGCGGGTCGGCGTAAAAACTCATACGGCGGAGCCCAGGCGCCAGCGCGAAAAACATCGGTCGCGATACCAAGCCTGAGAACCGGGTTGACATCCGTTTAGTATGTGGCAACCAAGCGACAGATGCATGAAGCTCCGCCCAGGCCAGCCGGTATCAACTGAAGATTTGTATTTAGCTGCACCGTTGATAAATGTTAATAACCGTTACGAACTACGCAAGCGGCAGCGTCGCGACAATACTCCATATCACGCTGACGTTGTAGGCAGGAGCGGCACCTGCGAGAACTACTTCACCTCGCCCACGGATTACGCGGTGGAGTGGCAGGCCGGACCGTAAAGGTAGCCAGGGGACAGGGATGTGCCCGTCCTGGGTATCATAAGAGATGTCATCTCGAACGTACGCGAGAAACCCTATACGATCGCGACATAGGAATCCTAATTCAGGATTTATTCACGCGGTCGAAATGACAAGAGTGAGTCGATCGAGCCTGCTGTAGAGTGGAGGTACCGCCATGGTCGAGCTATACCAGTTCCAGTTCTCACACTACTGCGAGAAAGCGCGGTGGGCGCTTGATTACAAAGGCATTCCGTACAAACCCCGCAATCTGCTCCCCGGCCTGCACGTAAATCCCACGCGAAAGCTGGCGCCCGACACGTCTCTGCCGATCCTCGTCGATGACGGTACCGCGGTGCAGGATTCCACGGCGATCATCGATTTTCTGGACAGGAAATATCCGCAGCGTCCACTCGTGCCGCAAGATCCCGCGCAGGCGAGAGAAGCGCTGGCGTGGGAAGAATACTTTGACGAGGAGGTCGGCGTGACCTTGCGTCTCTGGTTTTACTATCACGCGCTGCCTGATCGCAAGCGCGCGTTGCGTTTCATGCTCGATGGCGCGCCCTGGTACGGGAGGCCGGTACTCGCGGTGATATTTTCGCAGGTGCGACGCGTGATGATCGAGGCAATGAACATCAATCCGGACTCGGCCAGGGCCGCGGAGGAGCGACTCCTGGCCGCCTTAGAGATGCTGGACAACGCCTTACAAGATCGGCGGTTTCTCGTCGGTCATCAGTTTTCCAGGGCGGACTTGACCGCCTGCGCGCTGCTGTCGCCGTGGGTGTTGCCCAGCGAGGCAGAGGCGGCCAGCAATTTCCCAAAGCCCGCATGCGCGTTGCGTGACCAGCACAAGGCCCGTCCATTCTTCGGCTGGGTGCGGGATATCTACAAGGACTATCGGCAGCCAGCGCGGGCTGTAGCGCGGGCAGCGGCGTAAGCTACTCGCCCCACGCGAGCTCCCAGTCGCGCGCTAGAGCCGCATCAAAAGCCTTCCAGCACAATCTTGCCTTTCGCCCGATGCTGCTCAATGAAGCCGTGCGCGCGCTTGAGGTTTTCAGCATTGATGCGGCCAAAATGTTCGCCGAACGTGGTGCGTATTACATTGGTGTCAACCAGCCGCGCCGCGTCGCCCAGCAGTTCGTGTTGCGCGATCATGTCGGCGGTTTCGAAGAGCGCGCGGGTGAACATCAGCTCCCAGTGCAGGGACAGGCTTTTTTGTTTGAGCAGATTGATATCGAGCGAGGGCGGATCGTCGATTAGCCCGAAGCGGCCCTGCGGCGCGAGGGCCTTGACGATCTCCACAAAATGCGCGTCGCTGTGCGTGAGGCTCGCGACATACGTCACCTGCGGAATGTCGATGCGCCTGAGCTCGTCCGACAGCGGTTTGCCGTGGTCGATGACGTGGTGCGCGCCCAACTCGCGCACCCAATCCGCGGTCTCCGCGCGCGACGCCGTGCCGATCACTGTAAGACCGGTCAGCTTGCGCGCGAGTTGCGTGAGGATCGAACCCACGCCGCCGGCCGCGCCTACGATCAGCAAAGACTCGCCGGACGCCTGCTCGCCCCGCAGGACGCCGAGGCGATCGAACAACAGTTCCCAGGCGGTGATGGTGGTCAGCGGCAGCGCGGCCGCCTGCGCAAAGTCCAGCGATGACGGCTTGCGGCCCACGATGCGCTCGTCTACAAGATGCAGCTCGGCGTTGGTTCCCCGTCTTGCAATGGAGCCCGCGTACCAGACCTCGTCACAAGCCTTGAAGAGCTGTGCATCCGGACCGGATCCAATCACCACGCCGGCTGCGTCGAACCCGAGCACCTTCACCTCCCCCGAATCCGGCGCCGTTCTCTGGCGGACTTTTGTGTCGACCGGGTTGACCGACACGGCTTTTACCTGCACGAGCAAATCGCGGCCACCGGGTTCGGGGTCGGGCAACTCCACATCGAGCAAGGATTCCGCCGCCGATATCGGCAGCGGCTGGCGATAGCCGACTGCTTTCATGTTGACTCGCTTCCAGTTTCTTAACGCTACACGGTGACTACGATCTTGCCGAACTGCTCGTTGGACTCCATGTAGCGGTGCGCCTCGACGATCTCGTCCAGAGTGAAAGTTTTCGCGATGGTGGGTCTTAGGGCGCCCGATTCGAGGCCGCCGTTCACGTAGGCGCAGGCGCGCGCCAGCCGCTGCGGGTCGCGGCTGATCTCGAACAGCACGTAACCGCGCAGGCTCAACGACTTGTTCATTGCCATTATGGCGGGGAACGGCGTCGGCTGACCACTGAGCGCGCCATAAACGAACAGAATGCCGAAGCGCGCCATCGCCTGCGCCAGGGTCTCGACCTGCGGTCCGCCGACGGGATCGAAGACGATGCGCGCGCCGTGGTCGCCCGTGATGCGGTTAACCTCGGCGACCAGATCCTGTTCCTCGGTGACGATCACGTGCGCCGCGCTGGCTTCCAGCAAAGCGCCCCTTTTCGCGTCCGAGCGCGTGGTGGCGATGGTGGTGGCGCCGATGCTGTTGGCGATCTGGATCGCGGCCAGACCGACACTGCTGGATGCCGCCGGAATGATGACGGCGTCGTCGTGCTTGAGCTGGCCGACATCTACCAGCGCGCCGTACGCGGTCAGATACGGCATCCACACGGCCGCGGCGTGTACCGCGTCCAGACCGGCCGGCGTATTGACTACGGCAGCGGCCGGTACGACAGCCTGTTCGGCGTACACGCCATAGTCGTTCAGGGAAAACGCGGGCACCACGCTGACATGGTCGCCCGCGACGAAACTCTCAACGCCGCTGCCGACCGCATCGACAGTGCCAACGGCTTCATAACCGAGCCGCGCGGGCAGCCGCGTTTCTTCGAGATACATGCCGGAACGAAACATGGCCTCCGCGCGATTGAGGCCGATGGTTTCGATGTTCACGCGGATTTCGTCAGGCCCAGGCGCGGCGACCTCCATATCTTCGAACTTGAGCACCTCGGGACCGCCGGTTTCGTGAAAACGGACTACCTTGGTCATGCGCGGACTCCTGTGACTATTCTAAGTCCCGAACCCATGCAAGAATCGTTACCACCGGAGGAGTGCAGACCCGATCCTGAAAGCTGCGGATCGGCATCGCGTCCCGCGCGCCGTTAGCACGCTTTAATGCTCAGCGTTCCTGAATGGTCGGGCGGATCAGCAACTCGCTCACGTTCACGTGCGCAGGCTGGCTCACCGCGTAAAGAATCGCGTTGGCTATGTCCTCGGCCTCAAGAATATCGGCGTCCGGATCGTACAGCCCGCCCTTGCTGATGGCGGCCTCGCGGGAAGGATCGTGGCCGATGGAGTCCTTGAGTTCGGTGGCGACCGCGCCGGGTTCGACGTCGGTCACCCGTACACCGTACTGGATCATCTCGCGGCGCAGGCTGTCCGAAATGGCGCGCACCGCGAACTTGGTGCCGCAGTAAACCGCTGCACCGGGGAACGCGAAGCGTCCGGCCACCGAGCCGATGTTGACGATGTGCCCGCGTTTGCGCTCCGCCATGCCGGGCAGTACGGCGTGAATGGCGTACAGCAGGCCTTTGAGATTGACGTCGATGGTGCGCTCCCATTCGTCCACGCGACCTTCGAGCAGAGGTGCCAACGGCATTAGCCCGGCGTTGTTGATCAGAATATCCACGCCGCCGTCAGCATCCAGTTGCTCGCCGAGCCGCGCGACCGCCGCGCGGTCGGTTACATCGAGGGTACAAATCTCAGTTTTGCCGCCTTCGTTTTCGATTTTACTTGCAAGGTCTCGCAGTTTTTCCGCGCGCCTTGCGGACAAGATCGTGTGCGCGCCGTGCGCGGCCAGCACGCGCGCGGTGGCCGCGCCGATGCCGCTGCTGGCGCCGGTGATCCACACGCGTCGTTCGGACAGGTTCGCCATGCGTTACCTCCTGAAAGTTTCGTGCTTCGGGAACGGTTGATTGTGGGCTGCCGGGTTGCGCGAGTGGCGCAACGGTTCGACGCACGTGATGGCGTCGTCGCCCGCGCGCGGCGACGGTCAACCCGTCGCGCGCGTAAACGAGCGGGATGTTATCCCTTGCAATTGCTCCAGAACGGCCTGTGCCGCCGGCACCGACGAAGCCGGGTTTTGCCCCGTGATCAAATTCCCGTCGGCCACCGCCAGCGGTTGCCAGTCATCGACCATGGAATAGCGACCGCCCAGACTTTTAAGCATATCCTCGACCAGGAATGGAACGGTGTCCGCGAGCCCGGTGGCGGTCTCTTCGCTGTTGGTGAAGCCGGCCACTGCCATGCCCTCGACCAGCGGCGCGCCATCCGGCGTCTTGACGTGACACAAGACACCGGGCGCGTGACACACGAGCGCCACCGGTTTGCCGGAGGCGTACATGGCCTCGATCAGAGCGATCGAGTGTTTGTCTTCCGCGAGATCCCACAGCGGCCCATGACCGCCCGGGTAGAACACCGCGTCGAAATCCCGCGGGTTGACGTCCGCCAGCCTGAGCGTGCTGGTGAGCGCCGCTTGCGCTTGTGCGTCCTGACTGAAACGTCTGGTCACCTCGGTTTGCGCATCCGGCTCGTCGCTCTTGGGGTCCAGCGGCGGTTGCCCGCCGGCAGGCGATGCGAGCGTAATCGCAGCGCCCGCATCGCGGAACACAAAGTACGGCGCGGCCAGTTCCTCCAGCCAGAAGCCGGTCTTCTTGCTGGTATCGCCCAGCCGGTCGTGCGAGGTTAAAACCATCAGGATTTTCATCGTTACCTTTATCTCGTAGCCGTTTCGTTGCTCAGCAAGTAATTTAGGCTGCCGGATTACCTGCGGTATGTCTGCTGATAAGTGTCAGAGTCAGTTGTTCGCTGCATCTCAGCGGCGCGGCGATCTGGTGACGATTCTTGTCCGGATGCGCGATCATCGCCGCCTGCACCATTTCTCGCGTGATATCCGCGCGCTTACGCCGGGACACGTTCTCAGCCATGATGCGGGTGTATCTTTAAAATAAAGTATGTCGGCGATGTTGATCACCAGAAAACCACCCGGTTTCAATATCGTCATGTGAGCCTCTAAGGTCCGTCGCAGCAGCGCCTTCCATTCGATGAAAGACCTGGCGCGCCCATACACCTTGCCCACGTAATAAGGCGGGGGCGTCACCGCCCGTCCGCATCCTTCGGACACAACGCTGCTTCCACCGCCTGATCGACCCGCTCGATCCACACGAAACGCAGGCGCTTGCGCGCGCCTTCCGGAACTTCGTCGAGTTCCTTTTGATTGCGCGCGGGCAACAGCACGGTTTCCAGACCGGCGCGCGCCGCCGCCAGCACTTTTTCCTTGATGCCGCCCACCGGCAGCACCAGTCCGCGCAGGCTGATCTCGCCGGTCATGGCCGTGTCGTTGCGCACCGGCCGTCCGGTTAGCAGCGACGCGAGCGCGATGAACATCGCCACACCGGCGCTGGGGCCGTCCTTGGGGATGGCGCCGGCCGGCACGTGAATATGGATGTCGTGCTTGTCGAAACTGTCCGCGTCGGCGCCGAAGTCGCTCGCGCGCGACTTCACCAGGCTCAAAGCCGCCTGCGCGCTCTCTTTCATCACGTCGCCCAGCTGACCGGTGAGGATCAGTTTGCCGGTGCCGGGCGCGCGACTGCTTTCCACGAACAGGATATCGCCGCCCACCGGCGTCCAGGCGAGCCCGGTCGCCACACCGGGGACGCTGGTGCGCATCGCGATTTCGCTTTCGAACCTCTTGGGCCCCAGGATTTCCGCAAGGTCGGCCGCGTCGATGCGCACGTGCTGCGTTTCGCCTTCGGCGATGCGCATGGCGGCGCGACGGAAGCAGCTGCCGATTTCGCGCTCCAGATTGCGTACACCCGCCTCACGCGTGTAGTCGTGAATGATCGCGCCGATTGCGTCGTCGGTGATTTCGCATTGCTGCTCGGTGAGACCATTCGCCTCTAACTGGCGGCCGACCAGATAGCGCCGCGCGATCTGCACCTTCTCCTCTTCCGTGTAACCGGGGAGATGAATGACCTCCATTCGGTCGCGCAACGGGCCGGGGATAGTGTCCAGCATGTTGGCGGTGCCGATGAACATCACCTGCGACAGATCGAAGGGTACGGCGAGATAATTGTCGCGAAAGGTCGAGTTCTGTTCGGGGTCCAGCACCTCCAGTAGCGCGGACGCGGGGTCGCCCTGAAATCCCGCGCCCAGTTTGTCCATTTCGTCGAGCATGAACACGGGGTTGCGGGTGCCAGCCTTGCGGATGGCCTGAATGATATTGCCGGGCAGAGCGCCGATGTAGGTGCGGCGATGCCCGCGAATCTCGGCCTCGTCGTGCACGCCGCCCAGACTGATGCGCATGAATTTGCGGCCGGTGGCGCGCGCGATGCTCTGGCCCAGCGAGGTCTTGCCGACGCCGGGCGGACCGACGAAGCACAGGATGGGGCTGCGGCCGCTGGCCTTGAGCTTGCGCACCGCCAGATATTCGAGGATACGGCGCTTGATCTTGGCCAGGCCGTAGTGATCCTCGTCCAGGATTTTCCGCGCCTCCCCGATATCGATGTCACTCTCCGACATCACCGACCACGGCAGCTCGGTCAGCCACTCCACATAGCCGCGCAACATGGCATATTCGGCCGCGGCTTCCGGCATGCGCTCCAGCCGCTGCAGTTCCTTGCGCGCGTGCTTTTCGGTCTCTTCCGGCATCTTGGCCGCCTCTATCGCCCGGGCCAGTTCGTCGATGTCTTCCGAGTGTCCCTCGTCTTCGCCCAGCTCCTTCTGGATGGTCTTAAGCTGCTCGCGTAACAGGTATTCACGCTGCCGCGCGCCCATGCTCTCCTTGGTGCGCGTGTCGATGTCGCGCGACAGGCGCAGCACTTCCAGCCGGTGCGCGAGCAGGGTGGACACGCGGTCGAGGCGCTCCTTGACGTCGAAGATCTCCATTACCTCCTGTTTTTCTTCGAGTTTGAGGTCCATGAAATGCGCGACTAGATCCGCCAGCGCGCCGGGCGATTTCACGCCCTGTACGGCGCCGATCAGCTCCGCGGGCGCCTGCGACGAAAGCTGCAGTGCCTCCACGGCGCGTTCCCGCAGGTTCAAAAGCTGCGCTTCCGCTTCCTTGTCCATGACTTCGGCTTCCGTCTGTTCGATGCGCTCGTAACGGCACACCATGAACGGGTAGCCGTCCAGAAACTGCGTGATACGGAAGCGCTGCTCGCCCTGCGCGACGATGTGATGACCGCCGTCAGGCGCGGTGATGTAGCGCAGAATGCCGGTCAGGGTGCCGACCCAGTACAGGTCGTCGGGTCCGGGCTTATCTGTTGTGAGATCGCGCTGCAACACCACGCCGACATGGCGCTCGCCGCGCGCGCCGGCCTGTGCGGCGGCGATCGATATGTCGCGGCTGAGCGAAATCGGCAGGATCACACCCGGAAACAGCACCAGTCCGCGCACGGGAATGATCGGCATGGCGTCATCGGGAATGGCCCGCGCTTGTGTCGCCTCGTCGACGGCAGTGTCGCGCGGCTTGGGGTCTACCGGTTGCTGGTGCTGCGGAGCGTCGTTTCGCAGACCTTCAATTTCCATCGCTGAACTCCTTAGCGCTTGTGCAAGGTCAAAGAGAGCAGGCCGTTTTCGAACACGCTCTGCGCCAGCTTGAGTTCGCGCAGGGGCAACCGCATGCGCCGTTCGAAACGCCCGTAAGGAATCTCGAGGCGATGGATCAGCGCGCTGGGCGGCGACGACAGCCGCACGCCACTGACGGACAACACATCGCTCTCTAGCGTCACCTGTACCTGATCCGGAGCCACCCCCGGCAGCGCGATGCAGATCGAGACCTCTTCGTCGGTTTCGAAGATGTCGGTGGGCGGCTCCCACGCGGGCGCCTGGTTCCGCACACCCACCCGAAAAAACTGCCGCTGCAGGCGATCCGCCTGATCGATGAGCTGGCAGGCTTCCGCCCACATCCAGCCGGAAATTTCGCTGTCTTTCATAATTCTTATGCCGCTATGGTGGGACTTACATTTTCCCCGGCAAAGCCTGGGGGCTTGATTGCTGAACGCCTCAATTGCGCCGTTAAAACCATTGGCCGCTCAAGGCGACGGAGTACCAATCCTTCTCCCTTTGACGGAGCGGGTGAGCCGGCCATCTGGCCCTTGCTTCGATGGCGCTCACCTTAAGTTTATATGTCGCGGATTATACGCATTGCCGCCGCCGATGCCGACCGGGAAGTGCGAGTGGGCGCGGCAAATATTTATCCTTCACGGACGCCGCGCAGCAGCATCCAGCCGACAGTGCCGGAAATCACCGAGGCCAGCATCACGCTGAATTTCGCCAGCGGCAGAAGGTCGGAGCCTGCGAAGGCGACGTCGGCGATCAAGAACGACATGGTAAAGCCGATGCCGCACAAAAAGCCCGCACCGACGACCTGCCGCCAGCCAAAGTCGTCGGGCTTGGCCGCAAACCCCGCGCGCACCGCCAGCCACGCGCCCAGGGTGACACCAAGCGGTTTACCCAGCGCCAGGCCGGCGATAATGCCTAAGCCCACCGGCTGCAGTACGTCCAGCGCATCGGCGCTCAAGGTGATGCCAACGTTGGCCAGCGCGAACAGCGGCAACACCAGATAGGCCGACCACTGTTGCAGATCGCGCTCCAGACGCTGCGACGGCGACAGCATGCGTTCGACCATGCTCTCCAGCGCGCGCACCGCGGATTGGTAGCGGCTTTCGCTGCGCTCACCGATCGCCGGCGACTCCATGCTGTGAAAGATCGCCTGACTCTGGCCCAGCAAGGTATACGTATTCGGTGAGCTGCGAGTGGGAATGGTAAACGCCAGCAACACGCCGGCCAGGGTGGGGTGCAGGCCGGAATAAAGCACCGCCATCCACAAAGCGATGCCGGTCACAGCGTACGGCAGCGGCCGGTACACGCGCATCCAGTTGAGTATCAGGGCCACGCCGAAAAAAGCGACCGCCACGGCGATGCTCACAAGCGCAAGATCGTCCGTGTAAAACACGGCGATTACCAGGATCGCGCCCACGTCGTCGGCGATCGCCGCGGCCGCCACGAAGATGCGCAGCGACAGCGGCACTGTACGGCCCAGCATCGCCAACAGGCCCAGCGCAAAAGCCGTGTCAGTCGCGATCGGTACGCCCCAGGCCGAACTGTCCGGTCCGCCGGAGTTGAATATGAGATAGGTCAGGGCGGGGCACAGCATGCCGCCCAGCGCGGCGGCAATTGGCAGGGCGGCCTGCCGGCGTTCGGTCAAATGCCCGACGGTAAGTTCGCGTTTGATCTCAAGGCCGACCACGAAGAAGAATATGACAATAAGCCCGTCGTTGACCCATTCGTGCAGCGACAGGCCCAGCGCGTGCCGGCCCAGGGTGATGGCGAGCTCCGTTTCCCACAGTGCCGTATACGCCTCGCGCCAGGGCGAGTTGGCCCACAGCAGCGCCACGAGCGCGCCGATGAGCATGAGCAACCCGCTGGACGCGGACAGGCCCGCGAACTGCTCGGCCAACAGGCGAATCTTCCAGCCCAGCGGCCGCTCGATCGCCTCCAGCACGGATTCCTGATCCCAGGGGCCGTCGTAACGGCGATCATTGACGAAAAACGTGGGTGTCGCCCGCGCGCCGCTTTGCTCGGCGCTATCGAAATCTGCGCGCACGCGCCCGGCATGCGTGTGGTCGTCCAGCTCGTGCGCGAAGCGCTCCGCGTCCAGCCCCAGTTCGCGCGCGCCTTGCACCAGACTGTCACGATCCAGCGCATCCTGATGCGCGAACAGGTGTTCGTGCATGTCCCAGAATCGGTCCTGCGCGGCGGCCGCTTCGGCCGCTTCGGCGGCAAGCTGCGCCTGGGGATGCAAACGCTCGTTAGGGAAATGCCGGAACACATAGCGCAACTGACCGGGCAGACGTTCGTCGCGTAGCTCCATGATGCCGGCATGCGCGCGGCGGCAATACGCGCACTGATAGTCGCCATATTCGAGCAACGTGACTCTCGCATCGACTGGCCCGGAGATATGGTCGCGGACGGTATCGACCGGCGGTTGCAGTCTGGGTGGCGGTGTCGGCATCGCTGGCTCTCGTGCTTGGGCTTGCGTTTTCCGGCGGGCGGTGCGCGGTCTACAGAATTGTTATAGAAATCTTAACAGGGAAATCAGCGGCGCGGTTGAGTGGCTGAGAATGCGGCATGGCTTGTGATGGGCATGTTCACCAGCGCCGCCAACGCGCTGTGGTCGCAGGATACCCCGATCACCGATTTAGACGCATGCGGACTCTCCGCGCCATCGGTGATTCGGATGAAATTGTTCACTTTGGATCATCGCTTCGTTCTGCGCACAAGCGGCCGGCTGTCGGGGTGAGACCAGTACAGCGAAATGTATTCTCGAACGTTTTAGCGGCGAAAATGCAGTAACGCGGTGCGGCGCCTTCTTACGTAGGTCCAGCAGACGTACGCCGGCAATCCCTTGCCGATGCAGGCTAATCCGTCAACACCCCGAACTTCCCCGCGTTGAAGTCAATCATCGCCTGGCGGATCTCGGCTTGCGTGTTCATTACGAACGGACCGTAATGCACCACGGGTTCATGGATAGGCTCGCCGTTGAGCAGCAACACCTGTGCATCCTGCGATGCCCGCAGCGTGATCGCTTCGCCAGCATTCTCGAACAACACCAGGTCAAGCCCATTCGCGGTCCGCCCCTGAACCTCGATCGCGCCCCGCATGACCAACGCCAGGGTGTTCTCGTGCGCGGGAAACGATAATGGAATACTGCCACCGGCGCTGAGTCGAATATCGAACAGGCCCAGCGGCGTCACCGTCACGGCCGGGCCTTTTACACCGCTGTATTCCCCGGCTATCACGCGCACATGGCCGCTGTTATCCGGCAGTTCAACCCGGCCCATCTGCGCGGCGGTCAATGCCTGATAACGCGGGTGATCCATCTTATGTGCTGCGGGCAGATTCACCCACAGCTGCATCATGTGGAAATTGCCACCCCTACGCGCGAATTCACGCTCGTGATATTCCTTGTGCAACACGCCGGAAGCGGCCGTCATCCACTGTACGTCGCCGGGCCCGATCACACCTTCGTTGCCGGAGCTATCGTGGTGCGCCACCGCGCCTTCGAACGCCAGAGTCACGGTCTCGAAACCGCGATGCGGGTGCGGCCCCACGCCACGCTGATGATTGTCGGTCGGCGGATAGCGATACGGCGGCGCATAGTCCATCAGGATAAACGGGCTCGCGCGGCTGCCGAAATCGTTGCCCGACGGAAAATAATTGCTCACGCGGAAGCCGTCGCCCACCCAGTGGATGGGTGCGCCGCGATAAATGCCTGCGATCCTGCGTTCGGTGGTCATGGTTTGTTCCTCATGTGCGTCTTGCATCGATGCGCTTCGCAGCATGCGCTGGCGCGAAGCATCCACATCCATACGCGACGATGCCTATAACTAAAAGTAGAATATAGCAAGTGTAGAATATGGCGCGTTCGGCGATATAAAACCCATCATCCATGAAACCTCCGCGTTCGGCATGAGCGAACATAGCTTCGACAACATCGCGGCCTTCGTACGGGTGGTGGAAGCCGGCAGCATCAGCGCCGCGGCGCTGCGTCTGAATCTGGCGAAGTCTGTCGTCAGCAAGCGCATCAGCGATCTGGAAAACCGGCTCGGCGTTGAAAGGATTAAAGCGGTTAATCTGCGGCACGAACTAGCGCCGGCGGAGCCCCCGAGATCTCGGCGCAGGTGTTTCTTTTCCAGTGCTGACTGGTCGGCGCCACCTATTGCAGCGTATGGACTAAATCCTTTGCTGTCCTCAGATCAGCGGATTCGAAAGCTTCGGTAAAAAAATGATGGCTGCCCATCCATTGAAGCGGGAGTCGTGGCCGAAATAGCCTGGAGCAGGGCAGGCCTGATTTCACTAACGCCGCACACCCACCTGTTGACGGCTGCCGTAACCGTCAATGTTCGGCTGCGTCAATGGGCGGCGGGTAATGCTTTATGCGGCGACCAGCAAGAGGTGCTGCCGACGTATTCAACCATGAAATCGACGAAGGCCCGCACCTTGGGGGACACGAGCTTGCGGTGCGGATAAACAACATAAATGCCGCCGTCGCTTTCGCTTTCTCCGGGATGGGCCTCGAACTCGGGCAATAACAATTGTAATTCTCCAGCCTCCACACAGGGCATGGCGCTCCAGGCGGGCAACAGAGCAATGCCCTGGCCCAGGCAGGCGGCCGATTTGACTATGCCGAAGCTGTCGGCCCGCAGATTGCCCGATACCTCGATCCGTTCCGAATCTTGCGCGCGCCTGAACGTCCACACCGCTGCTGGGCTCGCGCTGCGCTTGTGGATCAGGCAATTGTGGTCGGCGAGATCGGATGGCTTTTGCGGTATGGCATGGCGCTCAAAATATCCGGGGCTCGCCGCGATCACATATTGATTGGCGCCGAGCTTGCGGGCGACCAGGCTCGAGTTCTGCAGCACGCCGATGCGAATGGCAACATCTATCCCGGTTTCCACCAAATCTACTATCTCGTCCGCGGCCACAAGGTCGACGCTGACGTCTGGATAAGCCTGCAGAAATCGCGATAGGGCCGGTGCGACATGCAGCCGCCCAAAGGCGACGGGTGTACTCAAGCGCAGAGTACCG
>JACCYU010000021.1 GCA_013696315.1 Gammaproteobacteria bacterium
CCTTCGGACTCCAGCGCCGCGCGGTTTGCTTCGTCCAGGTCCGACAGGATGCGTGTCGCCTGCTCGAAATAAACATGGCCCGCGCCGGTCAGGCTCAGCTTGCGCGTATTGCGATTCAGCAGCCGCACGCCCAGCGCGAGCTCCAGCGCACTGATTTGTCGCGATACGGATGAAGGCGCCATTCCTTGCCGGCGGCCTGCGGCGGCGAAACCATGCGCCTTGACCACCTCGGCGAACAGCCGCATTCCATTCAACATGTCCACGTTATTGATCCTTGCGTTATGAGCAACAGACTTTTGCAATTCACTACGTTCTATTCTGCGCAGGATGCCATACACTCTTTGTGCATCGCAACAACAGGTTTTAATTCACTTCTGAAGAGGTATGCATCATGAACAGAGCAAAGACATTCGCAGCGATTCTTGGTCTCACGGTCGCCACGGCGGGCGCGGTTCAAGGGGCGGAGCATCAGCCCAGCTCGGCCGACGCCGGCTGGCTGACCACGCCGCATCAGTACGGGGTCTTGCAGGGCAAGGGCGCCAGGGTCGCGCCAGATCTGGGCACGCCGCGCGCGCAGCTAGAGGCCGAACCAATCGAGGGATGGGTGGATCCGGCAGCGTTCGGGGACTTTCCGGCCACCGTGCACCAGGCCTCGCTGGGCCTCAGGCACACACCCGTGGCGCGGTAATACTCGACGCAGGAAAGCGAATGGGACGGCGCAGGGACGCGCCGCTCCCTATGCTCGACAAACCGCAACAGGATGATCTGATTCTGGGACAATCACACCGCCGATGCTTTGGAGCAGCGGCAGGACGTCTACGCCGCGCTCCTGCAGGCACCCGCGGAGCTTGGTAATCGCCTAGAATAGCGAAGACGATCAACGCGCGAACATTTTACCCATAGCCGCGACAGCCGAGATCGCCATGACTGACACGCCGCGTTCAAATACCGTGTTTATCAATGCACCCGGTGCATCGCCGAAGGCCACGGCCGGCAGCAACTTAGGGCGCAAGAATTTGAAAGAATCCGCTGGCGACTTCCTGTACTTATTCGGGTGACCGCCTGGTTCGATGTTTGCCTATCGCGTTGACCATCGACCTGTCAGTGAACCGTCCTGGCATTGAGCCATTTGCCCCCACTAAGGCAAGCATGAAAAATTTTGCCCGATCGCTCGGCCTCTTAAACGTTTTCAATCCGTCCGTGCTGGGTTGGCGGGTTCTCGTCCTGTGTTTCACGGCCCTCGCTCTGAGCGCCTGTTCCGAAGGCGACTCGACGGCGCAGGCGCCGCCGCCGCCGACCTTGCCGGTCGTCAAACCGCTGGTGAAGCAGATCACCGAGTGGGACGAATACACGGGCCGCCCGCAGGCCGTGCAAAGCGTCGAGCTACGCGCGCGCGTAAGTGGTTACGTACACTCGATCCACTTCAGGGACGGAAGCCAGGTCAAGCAGGGCGACCTGCTGTTCAGCATCGATCCGCGCTCGTATCAGGCGACGCTGGATGAAGCCAACGCGCGCCTTACAAGTGCGCGCGTGCAACTTGATCTGGCGGAGACCGATCTGGCGCGCGCGGAAAACCTCTACGCGCAAAACGCGATTTCCGAAGAGGAACTAGATCAGCGCACGCAAGGCCGGCGCGGCGCGGCCGCGGCGGTGATGGCCGCCGAGGCAGCAGTGCGACGCGCCGAACTGGATATCCGTTGGACGCAGGTGCGCGCGCCGATCTCGGGAAGAATCGGCCGCGAACTGGTCACTAGGGGCAATCTGGTCAACGGCAGTTCCGCGGGCGGCACATTGCTTACCACGATCGTTTCCTTAGACCCGATTTACCTTTATTTCACGGCCGATGAGCAGGCTTTGTTGCGCTACATTCGACTGGATCGGGCTGGTGAGCGACCGTCTTCGCGCGATACGCCCAACCCTGTGCGCATGCAGCTCGCCGACGAACGGGGTTATCCCCATCTGGGGCACATGAGCTTTGTGGACAACCAGGTGGATGAGTCCACGGGTACGATTCAGGGACGCGCGACGTTCCAGAACAATGGTCTCTTCGTGCCCGGCGTGTTCGCGCGGATTCTTTTGCGAGGGCGCGGACCGTACGAGGCGATGTTGATTCCCGACGTCGCCGTGGGCGCGGATCAGGCGACGCGCTTCGTCTACGTCGTGGACGAGAAGAACACGGTGCAACGCCGCGACGTAGTGCTCGGCCGGTGGGTGGACGATCGCCTGCGCGTGGTCGAACATGGTTTGCAGCCTGATGATCGGATTATGGTCGAGGGTCTATTGCTCGTGCAGCCGGGCAGCACGGTGACGCCACAATCGCGTACCATCAAGTCTCCCGGCGCGGACCTCATGGCCACGGCTGAATAATGCGTATCGGACACTTTTTCATCGACCGCCCGATCTTCGCGGCGGTCATCTCCATCCTGATCGTGCTGATCGGCGGGATTGCGTACTTCAATCTGCCGATCGAACAGTTTCCCGAAGTCGCACCCCCGCAGGTGCGGGTGGAGGCGACGTACCCTGGCGCCACGCCGGAGACGATCGCTGACACGGTGGCGACACCGATCGAGCAGGAGATCAACGGCGTCGAGGGCATGTTGTACATGACCTCCTCGTCCACCGCCGATGGCGCCATGCAGCTGGACGTGACCTTCGAACACGGCACTGATCTGGACGTGGCGCAGGTGCTGGTGCAAAACCGCGTCTCGATCGCCGAGCCGCGATTGCCCGAGGAGGTGCGGGCACTCGGCGTCACTACCGTCAAGCGGTCGCCCAACCTCATGATCGTGGTGCATCTGCGATCGCCGGACAACACCTTTGATCAGCTCTACGTGAGCAACTACGCCGTGCAGCAGATCCAGGATGTGCTGGCGCGCATTGAGGGCGTGGGCGAGATCGTTGTGTTCGGCGCGCGCGAGTACAGTATGCGCGTGTGGCTGGACCCGGAGCGGCTGGCCTCGCTGAATCTGACACCCGGCGACGTCGTAGCCGCCTTGCGCGCACAAAATGTGCAGGTCGCCGCCGGCTCGCTCGGCCAGGAGCCGATGGCCGCCAATTACGCCTTTCAACTGGCCGCCAATGCGCAGGGCCGCTTTACAAGCATCGAACAGTTCGAGCAGGTTATCGTAAAAAGTGGGCGCGGCGGGCGCCTGACCCGGGTCGGCGACGTGGCCCGCATCGAGCTGGGCGCGGAGGATTACTTCACCAACAGCTATCTCGACGGCAAGCCCGCGGTTGCCATCGTCGCGAATCAACGGCCGGGCAGCAATGCGATCGAGACGGTAGACGAGATCAAGGCCACGATGGCGGGATTGTCGAAGGACTTTCCGCAGGGCCTGGATTATGAAATCGTCTACAACCCGACCGAATTCGTGGCTGAGTCGATCTCGGCGGTTTATCACACCTTGTTCGAGGCGATGCTGCTGGTCATCTTCGTCATCATTTTGTTCCTGCAGAGCTGGCGCGCGGCGATCATTCCCATCGTCGCCATCCCCGTGTCCTTGATCGGTACCTTCGCGGCGATGTATGCGTTCGGCTTTTCGCTGAATAATCTGTGGTTGTTCGGACTGGTGCTCGCGATCGGCATCGTGGTGGACGACGCGATCGTGGTGGTCGAAAACATCGAGCGGAACCTGGAAGAGGGTATGTCGGCGCGCGACGCCGCGCGTAAAACCATGGATGAAGTCGGAGCCGCACTTGTCTCGATCGCCCTGGTGCTCTCGGCCGTGTTCGTGCCAACCGCGTTTTTAACAGGCATCACGGGGCAGTTCTTTCGCCAGTTCGCGTTGACCATCGCCGTGGCGACGTTCATTTCGGCTTTCAACTCACTCACCTTGAGTCCCGCGCTGGGCGCGTTGGTGTTGCGGCCCAAGGATAGCGAGCCTGAGGGTCGCCTGGCGCGCATCACGAATCGCGTTACGGGGCCGTTCTTCGCGCTGTTCAACCGCGGGTTTGAACGCATGAGCCACGGCTATGGGCGGCGCGTGTGTCAGATCACACGCCGGCCGGCCATAGCACTGGTGGTGTTCGCGATTCTGATCGGCCTCACGGTGTTTGGCTATCAGCAGGTGCCCGCTGGATTTATTCCGCAGCAGGATCAGGG
>JACCYU010000022.1 GCA_013696315.1 Gammaproteobacteria bacterium
GCCGGGCGGCGGCGACCGGAATCCCGGCGAGATCTGGGCGAGTATCTACAAGCGGCTGGATATCAATGACGTCGAGAACATCAAGCATGAACATTTCGTGTATGCGCGCGACCGGGGCGTTACGACCATCGGCGTCAAGTACGAAGCCCGTACACCGCTGTTCGGGAATCTCGACATGGTGGCCAAGTTTTCGCCCATGGTAACGCTCAATGTCGCGGCCGCTGAATGACGCGTGCGTGTGGACGCCGGTAATTAATCCCCAATATGAACTCCGAAATGAACAATAACCGCGCGCTGTTGCGATGGTTGGATGCCGACATGCTCGCCGGCGCTTCGTTCAGGGCCGCTGTCACGCACCGCAGCGCGGGCGGCGGCAACAATGAACGGCTGGAATACCTGGGCGACGCCGTGCTGGGCATGCTTATAGCGGAGCACCTGTATCGCCTGCACCCCAACGCGAGTGAAGGCGATTTAAGCCGTCTGTGCGCCAAGCTGGTGCGCGGGGAAACGCTGGCCGGGATTGCGAAAGAGCTGCACTTAAGTGATCTGCTCGTGCTGGGTCCCGGCGAAGTCAAGGCTGGCGGACATCGCCGGGATACCATTCTGGCCGATGCACTGGAAGCGATTATTGGCGCGGTTTATCTGGAGAAAGGGTTTGAGGCCGCGCGCGTATTCGTGCTGGGGTTGTTTCAGACGCGCATTGCCAATCTGCCCCCGCCGGAGCAACTCAAGGATGCCAAGACCCGCCTGCAGGAATATCTGCAGGCGCGCAATCTGGCGCTGCCGGAGTATCGTCTGCAACTGGCCAGCGGCGAGCCACACGCTCAAAATTTCGTCATGCGCTGTCTGTTACCCCACTGCGGTATCGAAACGACAGGCGAGGGCGGCTCCAAACGCGAGGCCGAGCAGCGGGCGGCAGCCAGGGCGCTGGCGATGCTGCCATGAACGCGCCTGAATCCATCCGCGGCGGATTCTGCGCGCTGATCGGCCGCTCGAATGTCGGTAAATCGACTTTGCTGAACAGACTGGTCGGGATGAGAATATCAAGCACGGCCGACAAGCCACAGACCACGCGCCAGGTCATCCGCGGGATCGTAACCTCACGAGGCTCGCAGATCGTGTTTGTGGACACACCCGGCATTCATTTCAACAACACGCACCTGCTGAACGCGGCCATGAACAAGGGCGCCGCGGCGGCGCTGGCCGACGTTGACGCGGTGGTGCTGGTGGTCGAGCCGGAACGCTGGGAGCACGAAGAAGTGCGCATTATCGAGATGCTGACCACGGCCGGCAAACCGTGCATAGTGTGCGTCAACAAGATCGACAGGCTGCGCGACCGGCAGTCACTGCTGCCGATACTGGCGACTATGCGCGAGCGCTTCGACTTCGCCGCGATGGTGCCGGTCTCCGCGGTCAGGAGTGAAAATCTGGACGCGCTGAAGACCGAGATCATCAAGCTGTTGCCGCGATGTGAAGCCTATATTTATCCGGAGGATCAACTCTCCGATCGCGACGAACGCTCTATCGTAAGCGAGTTGATCCGCGAGCAGTTGACGCGCAACCTGTCCGCCGAACTGCCGTATTCGGTGTACGTCGAGTTAGAAAGCGTTGAGGAGCGCGAGGGGCTCACTTCCATCGCCGCGACCATCTGGGTGGCGCGCGAAAGCCAAAAGGCCATCGTCATCGGCAGATCGGGGCAATCACTAAAAAAGGTCGGCAGCCGCGCGCGGGCGGCGATAGAGAACTTGCTGAACCGGCGTTGCTACTTAAGCCTGTGGGTGAAAGTCCGGCCCGGCTGGCAGGATGACGCGCGCATCGTCGGCGCGCTGACAAATTAATCCCGATGGCCAGAGTCATACATCAACCGGCCTTTCTGTTGCACGCGCGCGCCTACCGTGAGACCAGCGCATTACTGGAAATGTTGACCCTCGATCACGGTCGTGTGGGTCTGATCTACAAGGGCGCGAAGCGATCGCCGAAGCGCGCGGCCCAGTTGCAATCGTTCCGCGAGCTGCGCGTTTCGTGGAGCGGGCGCGGCGAGCTGCCATCCCTGACCGACCTGGAAATCACGGGCGCCAGCCGGCTGGCCACGCCGCGGCTCAAGATCTGCGGGCTGTATCTTAACGAGCTGTTGATAAATCTGCTGCCGCGCAACAGCCCCGGCGAGGAGCTTTACCGTTGTTACGACGCGACCTTAAGCCAGCTCGACGGGCAGATTGCGATTGAACCGTCACTACGGCGCTTCGAGTAATATCTATTGAAGCTGAGCGTCTATGGTCAGCAGCTCGAGTTCGAAGCCGCCAGCGAGCGCGCGATCGATCCTGCGGC
>JACCYU010000023.1 GCA_013696315.1 Gammaproteobacteria bacterium
ACATCGAGTCCCTGCTCTCGCGCCTCGTCTTCCAGCAGACCGACGCGCGCGAGCGCCGGGATCGTGAAGACCACGCTCGGAATGCCGGTGTAGTCTGGGCTAGCATGATTGCCTTCGAGCAGGTTTGCGGCAACAATCCGGCCTTCAAGATTCGCAACCGGCGTCAGCGGCGGCCCTGCTGTGGCCGCCACGTCGCCAGCGGCATAGGCGACTGGGTTGGAGGTGCTTTCCAGATACTCATTAACCTCAATGCCTTTCTTTCCCGTGAAGACGCCCGCCTTGTCTAGATCAAGCGTGTCGATGGCCGGAACCCGTCCCGCGCCGTGCACGATCAGATCGGCTTCGAAGGACGCCGCTTTCTCTCGAACCAGGGCGCGCACGCGCAGGCCCGTTGACGTCCGCTCGACACTTTTGACATCTGCATGGGGCTGAAAAGATATTCCAACTGCCCTGGACCGATCCAAGAGCCTACCCACCAGGATGGGATCAAAAGCGGTCAGGGGCCGTTCACCTCGTGTCAGCACCGTCACGGTTGCGCCGGCCCGCGCCGCGATGTGAGAGAACTCGAACGAAATGTAGCCGCCGCCGATGAACAGTACGCGGCGCGGCAGCGCCTCCAGCTCTAAAAACGCGTCGCTGCTGGTAATCAATTCCTCGCCAAGAATGCCCAAGGGGCGCGGCTTCGCTCCGGATGCAATAACCACATGACGCCCGCGGAGCCGGTCACCGCCGACCGCAATCGTGTTCCGATCCATGAAACGAGCCGTGCCGTGATATGTTGTCATGCCCCTATCCGTAAAGCTCTTCTCGCGCTTTGCCGGGATCGGATCGGTAAAGCTCCGCTTGAACGCCATGAGAGCCGACCAGTCGATATGCAGCCCGTCCGGCGCGATGCCGTGGCCGCCCATGCGGACGGCCGCATCGATAATCTCCGGCCCGCGCCGCAACATCTTTTTAGGATCGCAGCCACGCAGTGCGCAGGTGCCGCCGAAAGGCAGCTCGTCGATAATGGCGACCGACCAGCCAGCTTTGCGGCACTGCCCGGCAACGGTCGCTGCTGCTGTTCCGGTTCCAATAACGATGAGATCGAATTCCTGTGTCATGGCTGTTTTCTAGGAGGTTGAACAACACGTTCCGGCCATCTTGCCTGCCTGACCGAACTCCTGGATCGGCGGGCAAGGCACGGAGCCGTATGAGCAGAATACGCAGCAATGGCCGGGCTGTGGGCGCAGCAAGATCTTGCAGTGGACGCATTCATAGTAGAACTGGCAAGCGTTGGTAGGCATGGTTTCTTGCTTGCGGAAGCCGCAGCTCGGGCACGTTAAGATGGATTTAAGAACAAGGGCGCTCACGGCGGTCTCACTTATGGATGTTGGAAGGATAGCCTGCTTCGGTAGTCGCCTTGACGAAGGCCATAGGCCCTGCCTCGTCCGGGTCGAACTTAACAGTCGCCGTCTTCTTGTCGAAGTCGACAGTAACGTTCTCGACGCCAGGTATTTTCTCAAGCGACTTCTTCACCGTGATCGCGCACACCGCACAGGTCATGTTCTGGACGTCCAGCACGATCATCCGCGCCGCGGCCGCAAAGGCAGGCAAGATCATCAGCGCGGTCAAGGCGGCGAGAATATTCGTCGAACGCATGATGCTTTCTACTCTCAATAGAACGAGGGTGCGAACCAAGGCACGGCGAGCAGACCGAGCATTAGGGAAGTCACGAGCCAGAACACAATTCGCTGTCGCCGGACAGTTGTGGGGTTGGCGCAAGCAGTGCCAGGCCTACAGGTTGCCTGCGGGCTAAGGTAAAGTCTTCGGAATGCCAGCCCCAGGAAAAGCAGCGTCAGCGCGATAAATATCGGGCGGTATGGTGCTAATGCCGTCAGATTGGCGATCCACGATCCGCCAATGCCGAGGGCGAGCAGCACCAGCGGACCTACACAACACACCGACGCGCCGATGGCGGCCAGTATTCCCGCTGCGAGCGGGCCTTTCACATTCACCGCAGACATATCACCTGTTCCACAACGAACGATCCGGGCGTAGCATAAGTGCCGTACCATGGTACGGAATCAAGGAGTCACAGAATGTCCGTGGAACTGACGATCGGGCGACTGGCGGAGATGGCCAGCGTGAACGTCGAAACCATTCGCTACTATCAGCGGCGCGGCCTCTTGGACGAGCCGGGCAAGCCGCTCGGCGGCCATCGGCGCTACGCCGCCGAGGAGGTAGTACGCGTGCGTTTCATCAAGCGAGCGCAGCAACTGGGTTTTACATTGGAAGAGGTTAAAGGCTTGTTACATCTGGAGGACGGCCAAAGTTGCCGGCAGACGCGACTGCTCGCAGAGCAGAAGTTAGAACAGATCGAGGCGCGAATTAAGGATCTTGACCGTATGTGCCGTACGCTTAAGGCCTTGATCGCCGAGTGCGCGGCGGGGAAACGGCCTCGCTCCTGCCCGATCATCGCCACGTTGTCGGCAGATAGGTAGCACATCGCTCATCTTGCGCGCGCTCACAACCAAGTCAACCTTAGTGCATGGGTCGCGATAGTACCTACGGTTACGATGCGGGCTAAAGCGGCTTGCTGTGTGGCGTGCGCTTCACATAGGCCATGGCTAGGTATCGCCACGACCTTTTAGGTTGAAAGCGAGCAGAACGTCTATTCGGAAATGGCCCCACGCTGCCCAAATCCGAATGCCCCTAGCCTTCCGAAGCACTTCAGAAACCTCCTCTTGACTCTGGAGTCAGGACCAGGGTTTAGACTCTCCCCATCTTAATTAACAGATGAAAGGTTGTTGACCATGGCTACCGAAACGATACAGATGAAAGTCTCGGGCCTCATGTGCTCGTTTTGCACGATGAGCGTGGAGAAAGCCCTGAAACGCTATGATGGCGTGAAGAGCGTGATGGTCAACCTCGTGCACGGCATCGTGCTGGTGGAAGCCGATACGTCGCGGATCAGCCGTGAGCAGCTGATCGGTACGGTCGAGAAGCTTGGGTACGACGTGGCATCGTCGGAGGCCCAGCAGTTCGCAACGGACGAGGCGCTGCACTCGCTTATCCAAAGGCGGGGCGCCATTGGCATGGTGCTCGCCATTGTCGTCCTGCTCGTGGACTCGCTCAACGTCTTAGGACTCACTGAACAATGGCGGGGGTGGTTCTCCTTTGCGGTCGCCGCCTTTGTGCTGTTGTGGGTTGGATTCCCGATCCTGCGCAAGACACTCCTTGCGGTCAGACAGCGGGTCATCAACGCGAACGTGCTGCTGTCTGCTGCCGCATGGGGTTCATTCGCCGTCGGCACGGCAGCGCTGTTTGACCCTCGCTGGGCCCAACTTCTTGCCAGTGGCGGCCTGGCTGATGGCGCTGCACCTGTTCTTCAGCTTCTTCAAGCTCGACGTGCGCAAGAAAGCGGCTGAGGCGGTGCGTAAGCTCATGGCGTTGCAACCGGCTCGCGCCCGCGTGCTCCGCGGCGAGCATGAGGTGGAAGTCCAAACGAGTGAGATCGCGACAGGTGAGATTACCGTAGTACGACCTGGTGAGCGGATCGCACTCGACGGCGAAGTTATCGAAGGCACGGCCAGCGTCGATGAGTCGAGTTTTACCGGTGAGTCCGTGCCCGCGACCAAGCAGGAAGGCTCTCCCGTCATAGGCGGTACGCTCAACCTCGATGGACTGCTCAGAGTCCGCGTGACGAAGGTGGGCGAGGAAAGCTTCTTGAGTCAAATCGTGCGGCTGATGAGTCAGATCGCCGAACGCAAGCCACCGATCGAACTCCTTGCCGACCGCCTCATGAACTACTACGGACCGGTGGTTTTTACGGTCGCAATCATCGCCTTCGTGGTGTGGCTGCTCGTCACCGGCGACTGGATCAGTTCCACCCTGGCCCTGCTCACGGTGATCATCATGGGCTATCCGTGCGCCTTGGGTATCTCTACCCCGATGCTGGCGGCGATCGCCGGCGGTAAGGGCATCTCCATCGGCCTGCTGGTCAAGGCGAGCGAGGTCTTCCATGGCCTCTCCCGGGTTAATACGGTGGTGCTCGATAAGACCGGAACCCTGACCCATGGTCGGCCTACAGTGACCGACGTCGTGCCCTTCGGCATTGACCGGATGCAACTCCTATCGCTTGCCGGAACCGTCGAGGCTGGTTCCGAGCACCCGCTCTGTTAGTGAGAGTAAGGGCACCACTAAACTGAGCGATACCGCCGCCACGGTGTGATGCAGTATTGCCCGAGATGTTGCTGTTGGTGAGAATGACGTCGCCATCGGTATTCGATATGCCCCCACCGTTTGTGTAACCATTTGGCAAACCGGCA
>JACCYU010000024.1 GCA_013696315.1 Gammaproteobacteria bacterium
GAACCCTGGCGTCCGATGATGTGTCGAATCTTTGATTACGGCGCGGCAATGAGCGGCCGCTGTTCGTATTCGCCGGCCACACCGATCTGGTGCCGAGCGGGCCCGTCGAACAATGCCGTGGGCAGGATTGATTACCACAAACGATAAGCGGCCACTCTGGACTGACAGTCGGTTTTCGCAATCGTAATTGCGGGACATAGAATGCCGTGTGTCGTCGCATTCCCACCGCTCACTGAAACTCCTGCTCTCAAATGGGCGCTTGAGGCGCTTCCCTTGCGGTGCCTGCCTGCACGTGATCCGTCGTTACCCAAGAGTTCACAAACTCCGTCGTTACCCAAGAGTTCACAAACGAGGAGATTTCCGTGAAGTATAGCGTTCAAATTATTCCCATTTTACAAAAATGCGCACCCCTCTGCCTGCTTACTATATTGTCTGCAAGTCTGGTGCTGCCTGCCGCTCAGGCGCAGACTTTCGCCTATGTGACGAATCCGGGCGCCAATACCGTCTCGGTACTCGACACGGCCGAAAAGTCCGTGGTAAAGACGATTCCCGTTGGCATATCTCCGGCGCGCGTGGCCTTAGACGCGAACGGCGCCCGCGCCTATGTCACGAATACGGGTTCCAATTCGGTTTCAGTCATCGACACCGCCACCAATGCCGTGGTGAGGGCGGTCACCGTGGGAGATCGTCCCTCCGCGGTGGCCGTCACGCCGGATGGGGCGGAGGTGTACGTGATGACCGCCGGTGGCCTGGTCGATGTGATCGACACCAGCCGCAATGCCGTAGTGGCATCAATTGCTGCCGGCGCGCCGGCGCAGGGAAGCGGCATCGCCATCACGCGCAATGGAAACCGCGCCTATGTAGCGGCGGGCAATCTGTCGGTGATCGATACCAACACGCATACGGTGGTGAACTCGTTCTCCGTCGGCAATGCGTCTACCGCGGTGGCGATCTCGCGCAACGGCGCCCGCGCCTATATATCAAACGCCTTTGGCAGCGATCCTGATCTCAACAGCCTCGCGGGGACGGTTGCCGTCGTCGACACGGCCAGCAACACCTTGGTAAACACGATACCCTTCATTTCGATGCCGGACTCGATCGCCCTCACTCCGGATGGCGCGCGCGCCTATGTCGCCGGCCCCGCGATCTTTGTCTCCACCGGCTACGCTAGCGGGTTCATCGCGGATCGTTCGATTGGGGTGGTCGACCTGGCCACAGATACCGTGACCAAGCGGATCATTCTGAGCGCTACCCCTTCGGGCATGGCCGTAGACGCGGATGGAAGCCGCGTCTACGTGACGATGCCCAGTGCCAATACAGTGGCCGAGATCGACACGGTCTCAGATACCGTGACGGCAGTAATCGCCGCCGGGGCACGACCCACCGGCCTGGGGATCATGACCAGCAACGTGCCCGAAACAATAGCCGTAATCATGGACATCAGGCCTGGCATTTCCCCTAACCGCATCAGGCCACTCAGCCCGACCGAGGTTATTCCCGTAGCAATCCTGACGACGCGCGCCTTTGATGCCGCCACCGTGAATGCGAAGAGAGTGCGCTTCGGCGCCACTGGGGCCGAGGCCGCTTCAACGCGGACGGCCCGCATAGATGTGGATCTGGATGGGGACGTCGATATGCTACTGCGGTTTAATACCGGCGCCACGGCCATTGCCTGCGGCGCCGCGTCTGCCGCCCTCACGGGCATCACCGTTACCGGCAGGAAGATTGAGGGATCGGCCCCCATCAATACGCCGCGCTGTTGATAGTACGCTCGCCCGCTGGCGTCATGCTTGCGACCGGCATGACCCAGCGGGGAGTGGCAAATGTGGTGCCCGCCCGTCAAGACCGCCTAGTCGCGCCCGCACTACGACCACCGTGTAGCCGCGACTAGGTCAAGCAGCTACCCAGTAATTCAGTAGCGTGTCGTTTCGAACGCATCGAGAAATCCTGACCCCACCCCTTACAGCGCCGGCGGAAAACTTATCTAGCTTTGATCGAGATGACGCAGTGTAAGTACCGGAAAGTCTGTCGCGGACCGCTAGCAAGGTGCTTCGAGCCTGCGGGCTATGAAATTACCGGGCTGCGTAGAGGAACCACTGCTATGAATTACCAGATTTAGAAACTCTCCCGCGAACCGGTCGCTATTAATAAATTGCCCGAAATTCGCGGTCCTGCCCTGGAAACCGAGATCCACTGTCAGGATCTGTGTTCCCACAAACCTGATCCTGTCGCCCTTCTTGAACCAGAAGCCGCTGAAGAATTCGTTGGGATTGGGCATAGGTTCACCGAAAGTGCCGTTCGCGCGAAAGCAGAGTTTGCGGCTGCCGATAACGACGAGACCAGGCTCTTGGAAAGATGTGACTTGCCATAGTCCAACTGGCGAAGCGGCTGCCGCGGAATGTGCGCCCATTGTGCCGAATATCGACACGATTAACGTCAAGACGATCCTGGAAAATCCCGTCATTTAGTTATCCTTATCTCAAGTTGGTCAAGACGGAGTATAGCCTGTTCTCAGGGCCGGCCTTTAACGCAGATCCCTGGCGTTGACGTGTCTCGCCAGCACGCGAATAGTATCCGGGTTGCCCTTGACATCGATCACTACGCCCAATAGCCTGCGACGCCTGTTTCACGTTAAGCGTTAGCAATAACGGTCGCATCGGGTCCCGCGAAATCGGATTGACCACATGTGTTTACCGTGTGTTCCGCTGACCCACAAGGAACCCTCATGCACTTCAAGCGCATGACTTTTCTACAGGCAGGTAATCGATGAATATCCCGGAATCCCTTTTCACACGCGGTCGCCTGTTCCTGGTGATTTTCGTCGCAAGCCTGTGCACAAGCGGCTGTGCGATGCTGCCCATGGCCGCGATTAATTCTGGAGCTGCCGGGGCAGGCATGCAGGCACTGGGGAGTGCCGCCGGAGCGGTGGGCATGGATGCAGTGGGCGACAGCATCGGGGACGCCGTGGATTACATGGGGGGCGGCGACCCAATGGCCGACGTGACGTACTGGACCCGGCCGGCACCGCTGTAGAATATAGTGGAACAGACCTTACAGGACACCGCTTCCTCCTCCCTGGTGGCGATTGAATACAGCGCAAGCTATGAGGCGGATGAGGACTTGTATGTTCTGTCAACATCTAGCGGAAGTGAATTGCGGGTCGTAGTCAGGCAGGATCCGGCGTACAACGATCTTCACGCAACGCAGATGGTCGTGCAAATGGAGACAGCGGGGGACACGTCCGAGAGAAACGAGACCCTGGCGTTCGTGGAAGCGATACAGGCGATCGACAACAGGACTGAGCGTCAGGGAATCGAAGAAATCCGCGGTGAATTCAACTACGTTGACGCGCTCCGTGCGTAGCGAGCCGATGCAACGACGTTACACGTAGAATAATTCGCCTTGCGGTCGTTCCGGCGCACGGGAGCTTGAAGTCTCCGGCTCCACAGAGAGTAGTTTAATTCCAAGGTAGCCGGGCAAACCATATGACTACGGCGCAGTGCGCTGCCTGAAGCCCCAACCCATAACGCGTAAAGCGTAACGCGCAACCACCATGACCGGCAGCGAGCAACCGACCTTGCAACGACGCTGGCGACTCGTCGGGCCTGGCATGGTGGTGGCCGCGACCGGGGTGGGCGCCGGTGATCTGGTTGCGACCCTGGTAGCAGGCAGCGAATTTGGTTATGCGCTGCTGTGGGCCGGGGTCATCGGCTGCGTGGTCAAGATCGCGCTGGCCGAGGCAGTGGGCCGCTGGCATCTGGCCTCGGGAACAACACTCTTCGCCGGCTGGCGCTCGCTCGGGACTTGGACGACCGTCTATTTCGCCATTTATGTGCTGGTGTGGGGATTCGTCTACGGCGCCACCGCGATGACATCCTCGGCGCTACCGCTCGCTGCACTGTTCCCGTCAATCGATCTGAAGATCTGGGCGGTGGTGGCGGGTCTCACGGGGCTCGCACTTGTGGGCTTCGGCCGTTACCAATTGCTGGAAAAGGTCATGACCGCGCTCGTCGGCGTGATGTTTGTGACGGTGGTCGGCGTCGCGGCGTTGACGGTGCCGAACTTCGGCGCGCTTGCACGCGGTCTGGCGCCGAGCGTCCCGGACGGCGCCGTGCTATACACTTTGGGTTTGATCGGCGGCGTCGGCGGTTCGATCACGCTCGCCGCGTACGGTTACTGGATCAACGCCAAGGGCTGGCGCGATGATACATGGATGCGGGTCATGCGGCTGGACAACAGCATCGCCTATGTCATCACCGGCTTGTTCGTGGTGGCGATGCTTATTGTCGGCGCAGAGCTGTTGTTCGCGTCGCAAATCGCGCTTGCCGAAAGCGATGCCGGCCTGCTGGACCTGGAGGCGGTGCTAGAAGCGCGCTACGGGGGAACCGTCGCAAAGCTGTTCCTAGTGGGCTTCTTCGCGACTGCGTACACGTCATTACTGGGCGTCTGGCACGGCGTGAGTCTGATGTTCGCGGACTTTGTTGAGCACCTGCGCGGTCGTGCCGGGGACAATCGAGTGCGCGAGAACAGTCCGGCGTATCTGGCGTATATGCTGTGGCTTACCTTCCCGCCCATGGCGCTCCTGTTCCTCGGCAAGCCGTTCCTGTTGGTGATCGCCTACGGCGCGCTGGGCGCGTTCTTTATGCCGTTTCTCGCCATCACGCTTTTGTGGCTGTTGAATTCGAACCGCACGCCGGCCGCGCATCGCAACGGCATTGTAAGCAACGTTTTGCTCAGCGCGGCCGGCCTGCTGTTCGTGATCCTGTGTGTGCGGGAACTGGTGCGGCTGGTCTGATCCGGAAACCACGGCACCCTTTCGGATACAACGCCGCTGGCTCTGTCGCGGGCCGCAGCGGATTCCATATCCGTATCTGGCCTAATGGCGGGCAAGCCTGGGATGCTCCAGGAAAAAGCGGATCATTTCCTTAGCCGCATCCGGGCCTTTGTGGTCCGTAAACGATCCAGTCGGACTCCCGCCCGACCATGCGTGGCCTGCGCCATGCACCAACCAATGTTCCGCACTGGCGTCTCCGCTGGAATCGCGGTAGACGGTGCGCGTGTAAGCGTGGCCGTTGGCGACTTTCCCTCGCTGCACGGTGACCCGCGCGTTTGTCTGCGATTGCGAATTTGCGCTGCCGTTAGCGGGCTGCGCTTGAGATTGCGCGATCACCTGCTCGCCGTTGCAGGGATTTACGGTGGTATCCCGATCACCGTGGAAAACAATGGTGGGCGCCAGGGGTTGGCTGACGTCAGGCCCGCGGCCCCCGACGTTTTCGGCCCGGACACCTGTCGTATTCCCCGGGCCAGTTCCCGTCCTTTTCCCCTGGCGCAGTGCGGCAAACGCGGATGGCATGTCGTGTGCGGCCGCGTACGGGAGTCCGGAATGCACGCCGGTCGCCGCATAAAGCTCCGGATAAGTGACTCCCATGGTCACCGCCATCGCTCCGCCCGCCGAGAGTCCGGCCACGTACACCCGTCGCGGATCGACCCGATGAGACTTCATGATCTGACGGGTTATGCCGGCGATAATCGAGGGCTCGCCCTGCTCGCGTTGCTGGTCACAAGCGTTGAACCAGTTCCAGCATTTCGACACATTAGCGTCCTGCCCCTGAGCAGGATAAAGCACTAAACATCGCTCTTCTTCGGCAAGCTGATTCATACGCGTGCCGGCGGCGAAGTCGTCGGGACTTTGCGTGCAGCCGTGCAGCATGACCACGAGGGGTAGCGGCTGTTCCCGGTAGCCGCCAGGAACATATAGTTTATAGGCGCGCGTACCCGCGTGATTCGTATAAGATCCCGTGATGAACTGACCGAGAGGCGCCTCGCGAGGCGCCCGCACCGGCTCGGGTTGCGGTCCGGGCGACGTGGGCGTCGCGTGGCGCGCCCGGCTGGATGGAATCGCGCAGCTATCGATGACGTGGAAGACGCCCTCGAAGGGTGCTTTCTCAGGCCGCTCGGCAGGGCCTGTCGTATTGGAGGCTGCCGCATAGCCGCCAAGCGAGCGTTGTATTGCCGCGGTGGCTTCCTGCAGCCGGCCCGCCCGCGTGAGCTGCGTAATTTCGGGTATGGCGGCGAATATATTGTCGTTCATGGGTTTGTGCTCCTGAGGTGAATTGCTGGTAAACAAGCTCGATCAAAGTGCCTGTCGCGCGGCAGACCGGGATCGCCCGTTGCGGATATCCCGGACACCGGCTGCACCGACCCGGCGCGCTGGTCAGGGATGACTAATGAATGCGCTCCGCCAGGGCGGCCTTGACCGCCGGGCTGGCTTGTAGAACGCCGAGCACGAAAATGGAATCAATGGTGGCGCGCGCGAGGTCGGGCGGGACATCGTCAGCAATGCTGGCGAGACCCAACACGTGAATCTGGAGTTTTTCGCCGGCCGCCTGCACGGCTTGGAGGTCCTGGCGCGAGTAGCGTTGCAGACCCAGTATCATGGTCTTGCGAGCGACCGCCTGCTTCACTACCTCCGCGTGCGTTGCCAGCTGATTGCGGATGGCCGTGCGCACCAGGTCGGTGCGGTTGGAATAGAACCCCTCCTGCACCAGCAAATCGATTTGCCCCAAGTCGATAACACCCAGGTTAATCGTAATTTTTTCCGTTTCACCGGCTTTCGCCCGTATGTCATGTACGCTCATTTGCCCTCCTGATAGACTCTGCATGCCATCTGTATGGATGGTATTCTCGACTTGTAGACCCTCCGTGTCAAGCGATATTTCACTCATATGTACGCGAGATGCCGGCCAGGGATCGCTGCCGGCGCAGGCCATCCACGCTGGGCCCACGCCGATGAGCGCGTTATCATCCCCGACAACCGATCTCGCACAGTGACAGAGCCACGCAATCTATTCAGTCTTCCAGGGTCACTCAGGCGATAACCTCAAAATCGGCGGGCCGGCGCAGGCGAGATCACACCATCGAATGCGAAAGCCTCCTCCCCATCACGATCGACAGGAGTTCATTTGTGGATAAATTATTTCTGCCATTACTACTTGGCACCAACCGCCGGCAAAGGCAAAGCGGCCACGTTGCGAACTGGCTATATGGCGAGATGGGCAAGAGAGCGGACCTCGAAACGCGATTTTCTGACGTCGCCGAATTTGAGTTGCCGCGGGATCACTACGGGACCGAAATCAAGGATTCATTTCCCGCCTGGCGTGACGCTATCGTGGGCGCCGACGGGCTGGTGATCGTGGCACCGGAATACAATCATGGCTACCCCGGCGTCATGAAGAGCGTGATCGATCTGCTGCTCGCCGAATATATCCACAAGGCTGTGGCGCTGGTGGGCGTGTCCGCCAGTCCCTGGGGCGGTACGCGCGTGATCGAGGCAATGACACCCATGGTGCGCGAGCTGGGCCTGGTGGTGACATCGGTCGATCTCAATTTTTCCAAGGTGCAGGATAAATTCGACGAGCACGGACAACTACTGGATAACGCCTATCAAGAGCGGGTTGCGGGTTTTCTGAATGAGCTGGTGTGGATGAGCCGCGCATTGAAATGGGGGCGCGATAATCTGCCTACGGATAGCGGCTGACGCGGAGTCGCAGGGCGCTCCGGTCAAACTAGTACAATTTTAGTGCCGCTTTCGGCGGCGCTGCACACGCGGGCCCCGGCACGGCAGGCAATGCACGCTGAAAGTCTTAACCAGAGCCAGGCGTGGTGCGCGGCCGGCGGTCAAAGTCGATTGCGAGCCGCTGGCCGGTCCGCTCGCAATCCGCAAAGGGAATTGTCTCCCACGTAAAGCTTTATTAAATACTTTCGCGGCGCGGTGGCGTACCCAGCAACAGCGCAGAACTGCGATCTTACTTTTTACGCTGTAACTTTTTCCGCTCGCAGATGAGGCTCGCAGCCCGCCATAGCGTGGCGCCACTGTAAGCATCGCTCGTAATTCCCGGTCCGCGCCAGCGCGACAATTTCATTATTTACAGGCGTTGCAGCTTTTTTTGTCGTCACACGTGCGGACGGTGTAACTCACCTGTACATACTTATTACGCCATTATCGATCAGTCCCTTCGACCCACCTCAGCAAAAAATGGGGTAATCACCCGGTTTGTCGCTTGACACGTCATCCAGAATGCGTTCCACTTATGCCTGTGGGAGCTTATTCCCACTACGAGAAACGCAACATCATATCCGTGGGAATGTCCTACGTTAACTACTGGAGGCAAGCCATGTTGAAACTAAACGTATTTTCCGGACCACGCCCTTTTCGCTGGTTTTCGTCCGCACTGCTGGCCGCGTGCATCGCGTTGCCCGCCACCGTTTCGGCAGGTCAGGCCGGTGACGAGGGACGCGGTGAAATCCTTTCGGTCGTCGGGCTGACCCAGGACGGGCGCCTGGTGAGTTTCAAGACAAATGCGCCCGGCCGCAGCAAAGAACTGTCCTTTGTTAGTGGGTTCGTGGGCGCAGATACAGAGCTGATCGGCATTGACTACAGAGTGCAGAACGGTCTGTTGTACGGCGTCGGCAACAAGGGCGGCGTATACGCTGGATCCCAGTAGCGGACAGTTGAATCTGGTCACCAGGCTTACCGTGCGGCTCAATGGAAATGCCTTCGGGGTAGATTTCAATCCGGCCGCCGATGCGCTGCGCGTGGTAAGCAACCGCGGGCAGAACCTGCGTCACCAGTTCTCGGGCCCGACAATGTTCCAGACCGCGGTGGACGGTACGCTGACCTATCCGGCGACCGCCACCACGCCCGAAATCACCGCGCGCGGCATTACCGGCTCGGCATATACCAACAATGATCTGGACGCCACCACGGCGACTACGCTGTTCGGCATAGACACAGTGCTAGATCAGGTCGTAATTCAGTCGCCGGCCAACGCGGGGCTCGTGCAAGCCACCGGCAGCCTTGGCGTCACAGCCGGTCAGTGGGCGGGATTCGATAATTACAGCGAAATTCAAGACGGCCAGACCCAGTTCATTCGGGGCTTCGCATCGCTGCTGCGCATGGGCGGCAGGGAGCCTGCGCTGTACGAAATCGAGCTGCTGACGGGCAAGGCAACGTCGCTCGGCAGATTCAACGCAATGGTCGTCGATATCGCGATCCCGCTGGATCAGTAATCGAGATTTGCTGGCATCTGTGCACCAGTTCGGCACATGGACGTGCCGCTTATTATTACCCGAAGTCACGGCTTCTTGCGTAGTTGAATGCATGGCACACTGTTTGCCGCGCTGTCACTTGCTCCCCTTCGGAACGTAGACAAATCGCCGGCAGAAAAAAACCACCAGAGATAGAACAATGCACTTCTTACCAATAGTTTTGCACTTGTTACAAACCGATGCCGCAGCCGCTGCGCAACGGGCAAAGGACGTTCCCGCGGACGACACGCGCACTTTTCGCATCGCTTCTCCTCCGCACGGCAAACGCGCGGTTATTGCGCTGCCGCTACTAATTGGTGCATCGCTCGCCCCGGCTTACGCGCAGCAATTCAACTTTAGCGCCACACCCGGACTTACCGATACCCAATCCACCCTGGCATCGGCGATGGATAGCGCCTGCAACGCGCTCGCCGCCACGCCGGGCGCCGACCCGGGACAGGTCGATTTGTTCGCGACCTGCAACACCTTGGGCGGTGCGGACCAGGCCACGTTGCAGGACGACCTGGAGATTCTGGCGCCCGATGAGATCGCGACCCTGGGCACCGCGTCGGTTAACGTGTTTAACGCCCAGATTGCCAATGTCGTGCAGCGCCTCGCGGGGGTGCGGGGCAGTGGCGGTGTCGGCGGGACGGGTCTGGCGAGCCTTGGGTTCGACCCCGGCGACTGGATGCTCGCCGCCACATCTACCGACGGGCTGGCGATCGGCAATGGCGAAGATGGCGCCGACGATACGGAACGCCTTGGTGTGTTCGTGAACGGTAGTGGCGGCTCCGGCGACCGGGATGCGACCGTCAATGAGCCTGGGTTCGACTTCGACACACAGGCGGTCACCGCTGGTCTCGATTACCGCGTGCTCGACAACCTCGTGCTCGGCGCGGCGGCAAGCTATACGCGAATCGATTCCGAACTTAACGCCAGTGGCGGTAAAGTGGACGTGGATGGCTACAGCGTGTCGCTGTTCGGTACCTATTTCGAAGGCGCGAGCTTTTACATTGACGGCATCGCCAGCATCGGACGCAACGAATTCGATACGAGCCGCACGGTCGTCTTCGGTGATGTCAATCAGCAGGCGCTGTCCGATCCAAGCAGCGACGAATACGCGGTCGGCATCGGTAGCGGCTATGACTTCAACTTCGATCAGTGGTCGATGGGTCCGTTCGGGCAGTTCAATTACGTGCGCGCTGAGATCGACGCTTTCGAGGAACAGGCCTCTACGCCGGGGGCGCTCGGCGCCGGCTCACTGCTGGCGGTGGATGACCAGACCGTGAAATCCCTGACCACCGCACTGGGCGGGCAGACCTCCTACGCAATCAGCAGTGCGGTGGGTGTGTTCGTGCCGCAGTTACGAGTCGCGTGGGTGCATGAGTACGAGGAAGATAATCAGACCATTTCCGGCGAGTTCATCAACGATCCCACCGACACCGGCTTCGCCGTGCCGACCGATGATCCCGATCGCGATTATTTCACCGCCGCGCTGGGCGTGTCAGGACAGTTTACAAACAACCTCGCCGCTTTCGTACAATACGAACGGCTCGTGGGCCACAGCTATCTCGATGAGAACGTAGTCAACGGCGGCGTGAGGCTTTCGTTCTGACTGGCGGGAGACCCGCGCTGGCGCAACCGCGTCATAAGTATTAGCCCTTGAAGACTTCAATCACGCAAATGTTTACTGGAACATTGACCGGCACGGTCGGAGGAGCTGCGAAATGATTCGCCTTACAAGCACCCCATTAGGACAATCCCGCCACTCACGCTGGCTGATAATCGCCGCGGCGCTCGTCGTGGGCTGTCAAACGCAACGCATCACGGAACTGCCCGCGGATGCGGTGGCAATTTATCCGCAAGTCGCCGACCTGACCTTGCCGGTGAGCTGCCTGCTGCCCGGACAGGTGCGCAGGCTGGGCGGTGAAATCACATACCTGACGCCACGCCGGCCCGTGATCACCAGCGCCAACGATTGCGAGTTACGCGGCGGCGATTATGCTCAGTTCGACCGGGCAGCGTACGAGACGGCGCTACAGGTATGGCTGCAAGAAGCAAGAAGCGGCGATCCGCGCGCGCAGACCTTCGTCGGCGAGATCTATGCACGAGGGCTGGGAACGGAACCGGATTATGAACTCGCTCGCCAGTGGTATCGGAAGGCCGCCGCGCAGAATTTTCCACGCGCCCAGGTGCAGCTTGGCCTGATATATGAAAAAGGTCTTGGCGTGCAACAGGATCGCCTGGCGGCGCTGAACTGGTATCGCGAGGCCGCAGGAGTCAGGAATTTAACGCTGGCAGGCGAAAGCGAAACAGAGAAAACAGATCAGGCATCGTTCAAATCCGTGCCCCCCGTGGGGACACCCGCTCCGGCAGTTCCGCAGGGCCCGACCCTGGAGGTGTATGGCGTCTATGACCCGCAAACCGCTAACACGCCAGCCAAACCGGACGCCGGTGCGCCGGCCACGGCCAACGGCATCGTGGGACGGGTATCAGCGCCGACGGGTGTTTCATCCGTGACCGTCAATGGCCGCGATGTCACGGTGGACGGGCACGGCGCGTTCCGCATCGATATCGTTCCAGAGGACCCATCCCCAATCCAGATCATCGCGACCGACAATCGCGGGCAAAAGGCCAATGTCGAATTTTACGCGAGCCTGAATCAATCCGAAGGCGAGATGGTCACTTATGCGCAGCAGAGCTTGAACTAAAGCATCATTGTTGCTGGCGTTGGGATCAGCACCTCCTCAATCGCACGTTGCATTTCTGACCCCCCAGGCCACGTCGGCGGCCTGACGATTGGCCGCGACATCGTGAACTCTGAAAATGCTGACTCCTGCCATCACCCCCAGTGCGGTGGCCGCGCAGGTCGCGGGCACCAGTTCGGCCGGTATTTGAACGTTCAGCACTGACCCCATGAAACGTTTGCGACTCGCCCCTAGCAGTATTCGATAATCAAGCGCGGCGAACTTCTCAAGATGCGCGATCAAACTCAGATTGTGCTCACGGGTCTTGCCGAATCCCAAGCCGGGATCAAGAATGATCTTTTCACGCAACACGCCGGCGGCCTCGGCAGTCTGCGCGCGCGCTTGCAAAAACACGCTGACATCGGCGACGACATCGGTGTAGCTGGGGTTGTCCTGCATGTTCTCTGGCGTGCCCAGCATGTGCATCAGCACGAGTTCCGCGGAGTGTTCACGCGCCATAGCGAACATCGCCGTATCGTCCCGGCCCGCCGAGATGTCGTTGATGATGCTCGCACCCGCGCGCAGCGCCGCTACGGCCACCTCGCTCAACGTCGTGTCAATGCTTATGCGCACATGCGCGGGCAGCTCGCGATGCAGGCGTTCGATAACGCTCTGCACACGTAGCAGTTGCTCGGGCGCGGGTACGCGCGCGGCCCCGGGCCGTGTGGATTCGCCGCCCACGTCGATGATGTCCGCCCCCTGGACAGCCATCGCCAGCGCTTGGGCGACCGCCGTTTCGACATCGACATAAAGCCCGCCGTCCGAAAAGCTGTCCGGCGTGGCATTGAGGATACCCATGATGGCGGGTCTGTTAGAATTTGCGTTCACCGCAAGTCGGTATCGTTCAGGTATACGTGACCGCCACAGGAATACTTTCAATGCCAGCAGATGTCAAACCCGGATACCGACCCGACTTAACAGCCGCGGGACTCGAACCCGCGCGCGCCACAGTCGCCGTTGACGAGTACGGTCAAGCCCGGGAGCTGGACATCGCCGGCGAATCACCGCTGACCCTGTATGTGGATAAGCGCGAGGTGGTGACACTCATGACACTGGGCACTTACCCCGAAGCGCTGGCAATCGGATATTTAAGAAACCAAGGCATAATCGGTGAGTTGAACCAGATTATGTCAGTGCAGGTGGACTGGGAGACCGAGGCGGCGGCGGTAATCACTCGCGACGGCATCGAAGGCGTGGATGAGAAGCTCGCGAACCGCACGGTGACCACCGGTTGCGGGCAAGGCACCGTGCTCGGCAGCATCATGGATCAATTGAATCGTATCGAGCTGCCCGGACGCGTGCTCACGCAGTCCACCGTCTACCATCTGCTGAAAGAGCTCAACGCCTACAACGACGTATACAAGCGCGCTGGCGCGGTGCACGGTTGCGCGCTGTGTTCCGAAACGGAGATTCTGAAATTCGTGGAGGATGTCGGCCGGCACAACGCGGTGGACGCGATCGCGGGCATGATGTGGCTGGACGGAATCGACGGCGGCGACAAGATTTTCTATACCACCGGGCGGCTGACTTCCGAGATGGTCATCAAGGTCGCGCAGATGGGCATACCGGTTTTGCTGTCGCGCTCCGGCATCACCCGGATGGGTCTGGATCTGGCGCACAAGACAGGCGTGATCATGATCGGGCGCGCCAAGGGCAAACACTTTTTGATTTTCAACGGTCACGAGTCGATTCGGTTCGACGCGATGCCACCGCCAAGACCCTCGCGCGCCGCTTGAGTATAATCCGTGTCGAGGAAACGCTTATGGTCATCAAGGGTTGGCGCACCGCGTGATCTCAAGAACCATAAATCGGGATGATCCCACACCGACCTCATGCCAATCTGGTCGAGGCGCTATGCGCGACACGCGGGATCATCTGTGTGGTTGGCGCCGGCGGCAAGAAGACGACACTTTATCGGCTGGCGGCGGAACACGGCGGCCGCGTAGGCATTACTTCCACGGTCGTTATACCGCCCTTTCCCGACACGCTGACAGGCGTCCGGGTCATTGCGGAGGAAAGCTGTCTTACGCCGGCCGTAATTGAGGCGGCACGCCACGCGCGCACGGTCGCCTTTGCTATGCCGATGGTTAAACACGAACGTCTGGGCGCCGTTGCGCCCGCCCAAATCACGCAGATCCACACCAGTGCTCATTTCGATATCACCCTGGTCAAGTGCGATGGCGCGCGCGGACGCTTGATCAAGGCCCCCGGCCCGGAAGAGCCCGTGATCCCGGCCGGCACGACCACGGTTATTCCGTTAGTATCCGCGCGCGTAATCGGCAAACGGCTCTCAGAACGCATCGCACATCGCGTCGCTCAAATCACCGCCGTCACCGGCGCTCGTCCCGGAGACATAATTACCCCCATGCACGTAGCCCGCTTGCTGGCGAGCACGGACGGCGCGCTCAAAAACGTGAGCGAGGCATCCGTCGTACCGGTAATCAACATGGTCGACAACCGGATGCTGGATGCCGCGGCGCGAGAGGTCGCGGAGATCGCACTGGATTTATGCGACCCGATTCAGCGCGTCGTGCTCACCCGCATGCGGCTGCCTGAGCCGGTCATAGAAATTGTTGTGAGATAATTAGCTTGCGCGGCCGGCGCCAGATGCTGAACATTTACCGCCGGTTCACCTGCGACCTTGGTCAGGCATTGTCCCGGTACGAAGCGCGCCTGCAAGGGCGGCGGGACGTTCGAACTCGCGCCAACCACAAGACTACGGAAAACTTTGAGGAAACGGTAATTCCGCGGTTCCTCTTGCGCGGCCTTCGTCCATGCAAAGCGGATATTGCCGGCCCATCATCACTCGCGTCCAGTTACGGCAAGATGTCGGTCTTTTGCTACCGCTGGCCCCACCGCCAGGTTTGGCTCACTGACTTCGCCCGCCGGCTTTGCCATACTCGATTTACGGTTTACAGGTAGTGCCGCGGCTTACTGCCAAGGGGCGCCACTGTGGGGCTGAGCGGCAGGAACTTTGTGTTCATCAGCTCAATTGATGTGCATTTGGCCTTTACCCGGGCTCATTTTCCTAACGTCCAAGGAGCGACCCCGATGTTCAAGAGATCCGACAATACCGTTAATTTTGGCTCGACGGTCGCAGATTGCGGCGAATCTAAGCAGGCCAGTACTGAACCGGTGACCACCGAGACAGCTTCTTCAAAGTCTGCGGGCGCTGACCGACGGTCGCTGCCGGCCGTGATCGGCGCCAGCATTCGCATCCAGGGCGAACTTTCCGGCGATGAGGACTTGGTCATACAGGGACATGTCGAAGGCTCCATCGAACTGAAAAAGAACAATCTGACCGTCGGCGCGCAAGGGTCGCTCAAGGCCAGCTGCCGTGCAAGAATTATCACGGTGGAAGGCAAGGTTGAAGGTGATCTGTATGGCGACGAGCGCATCGTTATCAAGCTATCCGGAGATGTCCGCGGCAACATTGTCGCGCCCCGCGTCAGTCTTGAAGACGGCGCCAAGTTCAAGGGCAGCATCGATATGGAACCCAAGCACGCCAAGAGTGGCGCCAGTTCAGACAGGCCGGCTGAAGCGATCACGCATAACAGTACCGCAAAAACCGGCAAGGAAAGCTCGCTTACCAACGCGCCACACGTCAAATCGGCATAGTGCCTACCTGATAATCAATCTGCATTGCAATCCGCATCCGGAAGAGGGACAGATATACTCAGGTGCAAGTCGGTCTGGATTAGCGCCCGCCTTGCACTTGGAATCCATCGCGACGCTTGGCGGTTGTTTGGCTGAAGTCCACTTAAACACTCATGCCAATGCAGCCGTGTTTAAGTTGGCGTAGTACTAAAGAGCGCCTGCGAGCTGTGTTTGTCGTTATTCTTGCAGGGCTGCAACCTACCTCGGCGGGCCGATCGACTCCACATCGAGCCCTTTGAGATAGTCACGGAATCTCGCGTGCAGCTCGGGATGCATGAGCGCGTGTTCCACTGTCGCCTCCAGATAGCCAAGCTTGCTGCCGCAGTCGTACCGCTTGCCCTCGAATTCATAGGCGAAGACTGATTCGCGCTCGAGCTGACTGGCGATTGCATCGGTTAACTGGATTTCGTTGCCAGCGCCGCGCTTCACGCGCGTCAGGCAGTCAAAGATCGATGGCGTCAATATATAACGACCAACAATTGCGATGCTGGAAGATGTCTCCTCCGGACTGGGTTTTTCCGTCATGCCATTGATTTTCCACAGGCGCTCATCGACAGACTCGCCCTCGACGATGCCATAACTATGCACGTCTTCCCGCGGAACCTGCTGTACGCCAATTAGCCCGCTTTGCCGCTGATTGTAAATATCCACCATCTGGCTGAGACAACCGCCATTTTCACTGGAAATCAAATCGTCGGCCAGGATCACCGCGAACGGCTCGTCGCCGACGACGTGCCGCGCGCACAGCACGGCATGCCCCAGCCCCAGCGCTTCCGCCTGACGGATGTAAACACAGGTGACTTGCGGGGGCACTATCTCCTGCACCAGCGCCAGCATTCTGTCTTTCTTGTGTGCCTTGAGCTCAACCTCGAGTTCGTACGCCTTGTCAAAGTGGTCCGGAATCGAACGCTTGGTGCGGCCGGTGATAAAGATCAATACATCGATACCGGCCGCAACCGCTTCTTCGGCCGCATATTGAATGAGCGGCTTGTCGACCACGGGCAACATTTCCTTGGGATTGGCCTTGGTTGCGGGCAGAAAGCGCGTGCCCAGGCCCGCCACCGGAAAAACCGCCTTACGAATCCTTTTGTTCAAAATGCGCTCCGGCTGGAGTTTTATAGTTCACAAGTCAGCCCCGAGAGCTGCACGAGCAAGATTTGCGTTAACGACGCACTTGTAACGGAAAAATTGATCGATGGCCAGAGTAACTCAAACACCGATCGTTGTCAGGGCTGGTGATGCTGATTGAAGGGCGCGTGTAACGCTGCCGGCGCCGATTATTTGCCGGCGGACGCGTACCATTGTTTTGGCGGCGCTGGTTGCGGCGCCGGTTTTGGCGCGCTGCCCAAGGCATCGATGGGCTTCACCGTCCCCCAGCCATGACAGCCCGGGCACTGCCAGTACAGGGCTCTGGTCGCCAGTCCACAGCGAGCACACAAATGCGAAGCCTGACGCCGCACATGTGCGTCCAGCGCATCGCCGATCGCGCGCAAAACGATGTCGTGGTTCGGGCCGGTTCCCCGTTTCAACCGAATGAACTCCGTGATCATCCTTAAGGACACCAAAGGCCGGTTCATCTCTTCGCATAAAACAGTGTCGGCGCCGGGTCCGTTACCTTTTTCCAGGCTGTTGACCATATCCAGCGTGACCGATAACCCGCAGTGATGCTCGCGCATCTGCCGCAATAATTTCTGATGGCCGACAATATCGCCGCACTGTGCGAAAGCCTCCTTGAGCTTTGGCAGCACCAGCGGAATGAAAGCCGGTTTCTGGCGGCCGACATCGCTGAAAAATTTGATAGCCATGCGGTAATCCGCCTGCGCAAAAGCCAGGTCGCCGAGCAGAATGCTTGCGCGCACGCAATCCGGGTCTTGAACCAGCGCCTGTCGCGCGTGTCGGAGCGCGCTGCCATGCTGGCTGTCGATCATACCGGCTTCGCCCAGTTCGCAATGATAATGCGCGATCACATCCCCCAGCGACGCGCCACACTCCCGCTGCCAGCGTACCGCGACATCGATCGCCTGCTGCCAGTCTTTCTCCTGTTCGTAGATTTCACGCAGATGCCTGTAGGCTTGCGGCGCGTGTCCACCAATATTGATAACCTCCTTGAAAAGATCCTCCGCGCGATCCAGCAGTCCCGCCCGCAAATAGTCTCTCGCCAGCTCCAGCAGTGCATCCGCGCGGTGGCCCAAATGCAGGTTGTCTATGGCAATAAGATTCTGATGAATGCGAATGGCGCGCTCGACTTCGCCGCGACGTCTGAAAAGATTGCCCAGCGCGATGTGCGTCTCGACTGTATCCGCATCGATGTCGTCGATGCGCATGAACACTTCGAGCGCCTTGTCCGGCTGCTCGTTGAGCAGGAAGTTAAGGCCCTTGATGTAGTCATCGGGGAGCTGGACGGCAGGCCGTTCAGCTCGATTACTTATCGAGCGGCTGGCAGCGTACCAGCCCGAAACGGCCGCCGCGGGTACCAGCAGCCAGAGCAGATCGATCATTCAGCCTTCATGCGGGTGCCCGCAGGTGATACACGCAAAGCTGGCGGTCGGCTAGCCGCATGAATGCCCCTGCGCGTGATACGGAGAATGGCCAACGATAGAACGCTACCGCCACTGGTCAACCGGTGCGCCGCGCTGATAATTTATACCATTCGATCGCGGGCCGCCCGACGTTGCGATCAATCCGGCTCGATGAGCGGATCGTTGACGCGCTGCCTCAACGCCTTGCCCGGCTTAAAATGCGGGACGTGTTTGCCAGGCAAATACACGGGATCCCCGGTTTTTGGATTTCTGCCCGTGCGAGGCGGGCGGAAATGAAGTGAAAAACTTCCAAAGCCACGAATCTCGATACGTTTGCCGGTCGCAAGCGCACGACTCATCTGTTCAAGCAGGCTCTTGACCGAGAATTCGACGTCCCGATAGGCAAGATGGCTCTGCTGGTGCGCAATTTTCTCAATTAATTCGGATTTCGTCATCGCTCGCCCGCGCAGGGAAGAAGGCAATCGGGCGCGTTACCCTGACAGCCATGGATTGGTTAGGTCAGTTAACACCCGCTACTAGTCCTTGTTGTCCATCTGTTCCTTCAAAATATCGCCCAGCGAGGTGGTCGCGGCGCCGGTATGACTGTAGTCCTGCAAAGCTTCCGCTTCCTCGGCGTATTCCCTGGCTTTGATCGACAGCGTTATCGTGCGATTCTTGCGGTCCACGCCCACGAATTTCGCCTGCACTTCGTCGCCCGCGTTCAGCACGGTGCGAACGTCCCCTACCCGGTCGCGCGCGAGCTCGGATGCACGCAAGGTACCCTCGACGCCGTCGCCAAGACTGATAATCGCCGCCTTGGCGTCGACTTCCCTGACCACGCCCTTGACGATGCTGCCCTTGGGATTATCGGCGACAAAGCTGGAAAATGGATCCTTGTCGAGCTGCTTGACGCCAAGCGAAATACGCTCGCGACTGGAATCGACGGACAACACCACCGCATCGACCTCTTCGCCCTTTCTATAGTTGCGCACCGCCTCTTCGCCCGGCACATTCCAGGAGATGTCGGACAGGTGCACCAACCCGTCAATGCCGCCGTCCAGACCAACGAATATGCCGAAATCGGTAATTGACTTGATGACGCCTGAAACCTTGTCGCCCTTGTTATGTAAAGCGGCGAAATCGTCCCAGGGATTCGGCAGGCACTGCTTCATGCCCAGTGAGATGCGACGCCGATCTTCGTCGATATCGAGAATCATGACCTCGACCTCATCGCCCAGAGAAACCATCTTGGACGGGTTGACGTTCTTGTTGGTCCAGTCCATTTCCGACACATGCACCAGCCCTTCCACACCTTCCTCGACTTCCACGAAACAGCCGTAGTCGGCAATATTCGTTACCTTGCCGAACAGACGGGTCCGCTCCGGATAACGGCGTGCAATGTCCACCCACGGATCTTCGCCAAGCTGCTTCAGGCCCAGCGACACGCGGCTGCGTTCCCGATCGAACTTGAGCACTTTCACGTCGATTTCATCGCCGATATTCACGACTTCCGAAGGGTGCTTGACGCGCTTCCACGCCATGTCGGTGATGTGCAGCAAGCCGTCCACGCCGCCGAGATCCAGAAATGCGCCGTAATCGGTCAGGTTCTTTACGATGCCCTTGACCACGTGTCCCTCGCGAAGATTCTCCAGCAGCGCCTCGCGCTCGGCGCTGTATTCGGACTCGACGATCGCGCGGCGCGACACCACCACGTTGTTGCGGCGCTGGTCCAGCTTGATAACCTTGAACTCCAGCTCCTTGCCTTCGAGATAAGTCGTGTCGCGCACGGGACGCACATCGACCAGCGAACCCGGCAAGAAGGCGCGGATATCCCCCACTTCCACGGTGAAACCGCCCTTGACCTTGCCCGTAATGCTGCCCGTTACCGCCTCGCCTGCTTCGAAAGCCTGTTCCAGCACCGCCCATGACCGCGCGCGCCGTGCCTTTTCGCGCGACAACTTGGTCTCGCCGAAGCCATCCTCGACCGCATCCAGCGCAACTTCCACGATATCACCCACATGCACATTGAGCTCGCCGCGTTCGCTGCGAAACTGATCGATGGGGATAACACCTTCGGACTTGAGGCCGGCGTTGACGATTACGGTATCGTTGCGGATGTCGATGACGGTACCATTGATAATGGTGCCGGGTCGCATTTGAATATTGTTCAGGCTTTCTTCGAACAGCTGCGCAAAGCTTTCACTCATGGGTTGACTGGACTCATAGACGTTAAGGGATTGCTGCAATCAATCCCTCGAGGTTGGTTGACGTTCGTTCACAAGGCGCACGACACTCGCAAACACCTGATCGATATTTCTTCCCGTAGAATCAACGATAACCGCGTCCGCCGCGGGCGCGAGCGGTGCGGCCTTACGTTCTCTATCCCGCTGATCACGGGTACTCAATTCTTCCAGAAGGTCGGCGAGCTTAGCACCAATCCCTAGCGCCATCAACTGCTTATGGCGTCTGTAGGCACGTTCATCAAGGCTTGCCGTGAGGTATATCTTGAGCGCGGCGTCGGGAAATATCACCGTACCCATATCGCGGCCCTCGGCGACCAGCCCAGGCGGTCGGCGGAACGCGCGCTGACGGAACACAAGCGCATCGCGTACCGCCGGGATGCACGCCAGCCGGGACGCCATGTCACCGCAGGCCTCGGAGCGCAACGCCTCGGTACGATCCTCACCATCGAGCCATGCGCGGCGCCCGCCGTCGGGTTCAGTGCTGAATACGACGTTGAAGCCAGTCGCTAGACCTGCCAGATCGGAAACCGCATCCAAAGAAATACCATGCCGCCGCACCGCCAGCGCCAGCGCGCGATAAAGCGCGCCGCTATCGAGCAGGCCGTATCCCAGATGGCCCGCAAGGCGGCTGCTGACCGCGCCCTTGCCGGCGCCGCCGGGGCCATCGATAGTAATAACCGGTGCTTCGCCCCTCACGCGCAGAAGGGCTCAGAAATATTCAGGCCCGCGCCCGTGGCCAGCGCGGCAAAACCCGGAAACGAGGTTGCGACGTTTGCGCAATCGTTGATGACAATCTCACCGTCCGCCACCGCGCCGGCAACCGCGAACGCCATGGCGATACGATGATCGCCGTGGCTGTCTATCACGCCGCCGCGCAACTGCCCGCCGATCACGCGCATGCCATCGACGGCGGGCGTGGCGTCGATCCCGCAAGCCTGCAATCCCGCGGTCATAACCTGGATGCGGTCGCTTTCCTTGACCCGCAGTTCCTTGGCTTCGGTTAACACCGTTTCCCCTTTTGCGCATGCCGCCGCAACGAGAATCGCGGGAAACTCGTCGATCGCCAGCGGCACCAGCGCTGGCGGAATTTGGGTGCCGGTCAGTGGCGCGTGCCGTACGCGCAGATCCGCCACCGGCTCGCCGCCGGCGGTGCGCTCATTGACCAATTCGATATCCGCCCCCATCAGTCGCAGGATGTCGATCACGCCGCGACGGGTGGAATTGACGCCAACCTGAGCAAGTATAACGTCCGACCCCGGCGCGATGCTGGCGCCGACCATGAAAAACGCCGCGGAGGAAATGTCCGCGGGGACTTCGATGTCGCGCGCGATAAGCCTGCCGCCGCCACGCAGACTCACGCCACCGCGTATCACGTGCAACGGGTAGCCAAACGCAGTCAACATCCGCTCGGTATGGTCACGGGTCATGACGGGCTCGGTAACAGAGGTCTTGCCTTGCGCATAAAGCCCCGCCAGCAACAGACAGGACTTGACTTGCGCGCTCGCCACCGGCATGTCATACGCGATGCCCCGTAATTCGCCACCACCCGCGATGATCAGCGGTGCGGTGCCTAGCGCACTGGTGCGGATGGCCGCACCCATCGCCGTCAGCGGCTCGGCAATACGGCGCATGGGACGGCGCACAAGCGAGGCGTCGCCGACAAGTTTTGACGCGAACGATTGCCCGCACAGCAGACCCGCCAGCAGCCGCATCGACGTGCCGGAGTTGCCCACATCCAGGTCCATGGACGGCGCTTGCAGCCCATGCAGACCCACGCCTTCGATTTTCACTTCGCCGCTTTCGGCGAAGTCCATCCGCACGCCCATGGTGCGGAACGCACGCGCCGTGGCCAGACAGTCCTGTGCATGCAAAAAACCCGCGATGCGCGTTGTCCCTTCCGCAATCGCCCCGAACATGAGTGCGCGATGGGAGATCGACTTGTCGCCTGGCACCCGCAATGTGCCGTTGACGCTGCCGCCCGGTCGCGTGCGAAAGCTTAAAGGCCGTGGCGTCCCGCTCTCCACCTCGCGGGCATCGCCAGACGGATCAGGGCTCACGATCATTCACCGGTCGCGATTCCGTCACGCGCCTGCTTGGCGCGCGTAAACAGCGCCTGCAGGCTCGTTCCGTCATGCCTCAGGATTGCGTCTTCGATGCGTTCCAGATCATTGCGATAGCGGCCGATCAGCGATCGGATCGCATCGCCGTTCGCCAGCAAGATATCGCGCCACATCACCGGGTCGCTGGAAGCGATACGCGTGAAATCTTTGAATCCACCAGCGGCAAAGCGGAAAATTTCATCGCGTTCGGCCAGCCGCGCCAGACTCTCGACCAGCGCATACGCGAGCACGTGCGGCAGATGGCTGGTCGCGGCCAGCACACGATCGTGATGTTCGACATCCATTTCCTCAACACTTGCGCCCGCCTGCTCCCACATGGATTTCACGGTCTGCAACGCCTTGCGATCGGTATTCACAAACGGTGTCAGGATCACCTTGCGGCCCCGATACAACCTGGCAAAAGCAGCCTCGACACCACTGTGCTCGGTGCCCGCGATGGGATGACCCGGAACAAAGTACGTCGGCACTTCACCGAACACGTTGCGCGCGGCCTCGACCACCGAGTGCTTGGCGCTGCCGACATCGGTGAGCACCACGCCTTCCGCCAGATGATCCTTGATGGCAGCGAACACCGCGAGCATGGCGCCCAGCGGCACGGCGACAACGGTCATGTCCGCACCGGTGACCGCGCGCCGGGCGTCGATCTCGAATCGATCGATTACGCCGAGTTCCACGGCCTTGCGCAGATGCGATGCGTCCCGCCCCGCGCCGATGATCTCGCCGACCGCGCCGGCGCGCCGCAGCGCCAGCGCCAGCGAGCCGCCGATCAGACCCACGCCGATCACGCACAAGCGCCGGATCATGGGCTAAGCACCTTGTCCAGCGCGTCGAGTACACGCCGGTTCTGATCCTCGCGTCCGATGGTGATGCGCAGGTACTCCGGCAGTTCGTAACTCGCGACGGGGCGTACGATCACGCCCCCGCGCAGCAACGCCTGGTACACCGCAGAGGCGTCGCGGCCGACGTTGACGCAAATAAAATTGCCTACCGACGGTATGAAGTGCAAGCCCCGCGCCTCGAACGCGCCCGCGAACTGCGCGAGGCCGGCGTTGTTCATCTCGCGGCTCTCCGCCACGTGCCCGGCGTCATCCAGCGCCGCCAGCGCCGCGGCCTGCGCGACACTGCTGGTGTTGAACGGCTGACGCACGCGATTCAGCAGTTGCGCGACGGCGGGGTGCGAAAGTCCGTATCCGATACGCAGGCCCGCGAGCCCGTAAACCTTGGAAAAAGTGCGGGTCACGATCAGGTTCGGGAATTCCGCCAGCCACGCCACCGCGTTGGGATAGTCCGACGCCTGCACGTACTCGAAATAGGCTTCGTCGACCACGATTAGCGTGGTGGCGGGTAATTCGCCTATAAACTGGCGCAGCTGCGCGCCATCGATCCAGGTGCCGGTAGGATTGTTCGGATTGGCGACGAACACCACTCGCGTCTCGCCATCGACCAGTTTGCCAAGCGCGTTCAAATCGTGGCCGTAAGGCATGGCGTGATCCGGCGCGTTAGGCTGCGCCACCCGTGGGGCCGCGCCCACGGCCTGCACCACGATCGGATACACGGCAAAAGCGTGCCGTGAAAACACCGCGTTGAGACCGGGCCTTAAAAAAGCGCGCGCGACCAGCTCCAGAATCTCGTTCGAGCCGTTGCCCAACGTGACACATTCACGCGCCACATGGTGATAATCGGCCAGCGCGGCCTTGAGCGCAAAGCCGTTGCCGTCGGGATAAATGGAAATCTTGCCGACCTCCCGCTGCATGGCGGCCATCGCCAGCGGGCCGGGGCCCAGCGGATTTTCATTGGATGCGAGTTTGAGCGAATCGTGGATACCGAGCTCTCGCTCCAGCGTTTCGATCGGCTTGCCCGGCTCGTATGGTTGCAGCCGCCGCACACCCTCGACCGCCAGATTCAGAAAATCGCAACTCATGTGCATGGCCGGGTCACGAGGAGCACTAAAGCACGGCGCGCGGGTACGAGCCAAGCACCTTGAACAGGTCGCCGAGTTTCTCCAGGTCATCCAGCGCCGGCTTGAGATTACCGTCGTCCATGTGACCTTCCACATCCAGAAAAAATACGTATTCCCAGTTGACCAGTTGCGACGGGCGCGAGGCGATGCGCGTCATGCTTACCCCGTTTTGCGCCAGTGGCGCCAGCAACCGGCATAGCAGGCCGGGCTGGTTGCGTCCCGACACCACCAGGCTGGTCTTGTCGAAACCGCTGGGCGGCACGCGCTGGCGGCCGATGATCAAAAAGCGCGTGATGTTGTTCGGATTGTCCTCGATATTGTTGCGGAGCGCCCGCAAACCGTAAGTGCGCGCGGCGGCGTCGCCAGCGATGGCGGCGGCATTGCCTTCTCCACGCGCCCGGCGGGCGCCCTCGGCATTGCTGCTGACCGCAATGCGCTCTGCTTGCGGCAGATTCGAATCCAGCCAGCCGCGACACTGCGCCAGCGACTGCTGATGCGAATACACGCGTTCGACTTTCGCGGCCTCGTCCAGAGTCGAAAGCAGATGATGGTGAATGCGCAGTTCGACTTCGCCGTTTATCTTGAGCGACGACTGCAAAAACATGTCCAGGGTGTGATTGACCACGCCCTCGGTGGAATTTTCGATCGGCACCACGCCGTAATGCGTGGTGCCGGATTCGACCTCGCGAAACACCTGGTCGATGGCGCCTAGCGCGATGGCCTTGACCGAATGACCGAAATGCTTTAGTACCGCCTCCTGCGTAAAGGTGCCCTCGGGCCCGAGAAACGCCACCTTGAGCGGTTGTTCGAGCGCCAGGCACGCGGACATGATTTCGCGAAACAGGCGGGCCATCTCCTCCTCGCTCAACGGTCCTTTGTTCCGGGCCAGCACCCTGCGTAACACCTCGGCCTCGCGCTCGGGACGATAGCAGGGCGCATCCGCGTCGGTCTGGCGCTTGATACGCGCAACGTTGAGCGCCACCTCGGCGCGTTCGCTGATGAGGCGCATGATCCTGGCGTCCAGCTCGTCGATTTGTTCGCGGGCGACGTTCAGTGCATCGCGGTCGTTCATGTCCTTAGCGTGTCAAACGGCGCGCACCCGCAACACGCCTTCGGTGGCTGCGATACGCTCGACGATATCGTCGGACACGCACGTGTCGGTATCGAGCAAGGTATACGCCAGCGCGCCGTTGGATTCGTTCACCATGTGCACGATGTTAACCTGCTCGCGGCCCAGGAAGTGAGAAATCCTCGCCACCATGTCGGGCACGTTTTCGTTAACGACCGCGAGCCGCGTGCGACCCTTGCGCGGCAAGGCCACTTCCGGGAAATTGACGGAGTTTCTGATGGTGCCCTGCTCCAGGTATTCCTTCAGCTGCAGCGCGGCCATCACCGCGCAGTTGTCCTCCGCCTCGCGCGTGGACGCGCCCAGATGCGGTAGCGCGATCACGCGCGGCTGTGCCTGCAGCCGGCGGGACGGGAAATCGCATACGTAAGTATAGACTTTGCCGGCGTTTATCGACTCGCAAACGGCGTCGTCGTCAACGATGCCGCTGCGCGCGAAATTGAGGATCACCACGCCATCGCGCATCGACGCCAGGCGCTTCGCGTCGATCATGCCCTCGGTCTCTTTCATCAGTGGCACATGAAAGGTCACGAAATCGACTCTGGAGAGCAGGTCGTCGACGCTGTGTGCGCGCTCCACATCGGCCGATAGCTGCCAGGCGCGCGTGACGGTGATGCGGGGATCGTAGCCCACGACGTGCATGCCCAACCCTCGCGCGGAGTTCGCCACCTGCACGCCGATCGCGCCCAGCCCGAACACGCCCAGGGTGCGGCCGGGCAATTCGTAACCCGCGAATTGCTTCTTTTCAGCCTCCATCGCCTTGTTAAGCGCGGCGTCCTCGCCGCTCAAGCCCCGCGCGTAGTCCCACGCCTGGCAGATGTTGCGGCACGCGACGAGCATGCCGGCCAGCACCAGTTCCTTGACCGCGTTGGCGTTCGCACCGGGCGTGTTGAACACCGGAATGCCCTGCCGGCTCATCGCATCGACCGGAATGTTGTTCACCCCCGCGCCCGCGCGCGCTACGGCTTTTAACGCTTGCGGGATGGTCATGCCGCGCATGTTATGCGAGCGCAGCAAAATCGCGTCGGGACGATCTATCTCCGCGCCGACTTTATAGCGCTCGCGAGGCAACTGTTCTATTCCTTTAGCGGAAATATTGTTCAATGTTAGAATCTTGTACACTTTCGACGTCCAGCCGTTAAAACACCGTCAGCCATGCGTGCGGGCGAACTCGGCCATGAATTCGATCAACGTGTTCACCCCCGCCGCCGACATGGCGTTGTAAATGCTGGCGCGCATGCCACCGACCGAGCGATGGCCCTTGAGCGCGTGCAGGCCGCTTTGGGCCGCCTGCGACAGGAACAGGTTGTCAAGCGACGCATCGGCCAGAGTGAATGGCACGTTCATCCGCGACCGGCAGTCGCGCTCTACCGGATTGCGATAGAAACCGGAGGCGTCAATGGCGGCATAGAGTTGCTCCGCCTTAGCGTGGTTGCGCGCGGCCATCGCTTCCAGGCCACCCTGCTGGATCAGCCATTTGAACACCAATCCGGCCACATACCACGCAAACGCCGGTGGGGTGTTGTACATGGACTGCGCGTTCGCGTGGTTGCGATAGCTGAACATGCCCGGCGTGCCGACGGCGGGCTCACCGACAAAATCGTCGCGCACGATGACGACGGTCAGACCGGCCGGTCCTATGTTCTTTTGCGCGCCGGCATAAATCACGGCATGTTTTTCCACGTCGAACGGGCGCGACAGAATGCTGGACGACAGGTCCGCGACCAGCGGCACGTCGCCGGTCTCCGGCACCCAGTGGAATTCCACGCCGCCGATGGTCTCGTTCGGCGTGTAGTGCACATACGCCGCTGTCGGATCCAGAGCCCACCAGCCGAAAGGCGGGATCTTCGTGAAATGATCATTTTCATCCGAGGCGGCAACGTTCACGTGGCAGAATCGCCCGGCTTCCGCGATGGCCTGCTTTGACCAGTAGCCGGTGTTGATGTAATCCGCGCCACGTTTGCCGCGCAGCAGATTCAGCGGCACCATTGCGAACTGGCTGCTCGCGCCACCCTGCAAAAACAGCACCCGGTAGCGATCCGGTATGGCGAGCAGCGCGCGCAGGTCGGCTTCAGCCTCGTACGCGATCGACATGAACTCGTCGCCGCGATGGCTCATCTCCATTACCGACATGCCACTGCCGCGCCAGTCCAGCAGTTCTTCGCTGGCTGTCCGCATGACCTCCGCCGGCAGCATGGCGGGGCCCGCGCCGAAATTGAATATTCTCGACACATTGTCTCCCGTGAATAATCTGGATTCCCGTCTCACCGCGTGGCGCTTCACGCTTCGTCGACTGTCAGGGGTTCGCCGGCATCGTCCCCGTCACCATTCAGGCCTTCGATGCGCTCGACCTCCACCAGACGCTCCCCCTCGCCCAGCCGGATCAGGGTCACACCCTGCGTGTTGCGACCCAAAAGCGACACTCCGGCGACGGTGGTTCGCACCAGATTGCCGCTGTCCGTGATGAGCATGATCTCGTCGTCGTCGCTGACCAGCTCGGCGCCGATCACGGCGCCGTTGCGCGAGGTGGCCTGGATGGCAATGACCCCCTGGCCGCCGCGGCCATGCAGCGGGAAATCGGCGATCGGCGTGCGTTTGCCAAAGCCGTGTTCGGTCGCGACCAGCACCGCATTGCCGCTGGCGGCCGCATCTACGGTCATCAGGGAAATGACCCGTTGTTCCCCCCTCAGCCGGATGCCGCGTACGCCTGACGCGGTGCGGCCCATGGAACGCACCTCGGATTCCTTGAAACGTACCGCCTTGCCGGCATTGCTGACCAGGATGATGTCCGCGAAACCATCGGTAATGCAAACGCTGATCAGCGCATCGTCTTCGCGCAGGTCGATGGCGATGATGCCGTTAGTGCGCGGCCTGGAGAACTCTACCAGCGGCGTTTTTTTGATCGTGCCGGCGCTGGTCGCCATCAGCACGAAACGGTCCGCGGTGAACTCGCGAACGGGTCTCACGGCGTTAATGCGTTCGCCTTCCTCGAGCGGCAGCAAGTTGACCATGGGCTTGCCGCGCGCGCCGCGGCCACCCTGCGGCAACTGGTAAACCTTGAGCCAGTAAACCTTGCCGCGGCTGGAAAAACACAGAATAGTGTCGTGCGTATTGGCGACGAATAATTTGTCGATAAAATCCTCGGCCTTGAACGAAGTGGCCGTCTTGCCACGGCCGCCACGCCGCTGCGCGCGGTATACGTCAACGGGCTGCGACTTGGCGTAACCGGAATGCGACAGGGTGACCACTACCTCTTCCGAGGGAATCAGATCTTCGAGGGTCAGATCCAGCTGATTCTCAAGAATCTCGCTGCGCCGCGCATCGCCGAACTGCTCGCGCGCGGCTACCAGTTCGTCGCGGATGACCTGCAAAAGACGCTCCGGCTCACGCAGTATCTGCAAATATTCGCCAATGCTGGCGAGCAGTTCGCCGTAATCCTTGACGATCTTGTCCTGCTCCAGCGCGGTGAGCCGTTGCAGGCGCAAATCCAGAATCGCCTGCGCCTGTAAGTCGGATAACCGATAGCCGTCGTCGTTCATACCGAACTGCGGCGCGAGTCCATCCGGCCGGGTATCCTCAGCGCCACCGCGCGCCAGTAGTTCCGTGACCACACCCGGCGCCCAGGCGCGCGCCATCATCGCGCTTTTGGCCTCGGCGGGATTCGCGCTGGCCTTGATCAGCTCGATTACCGCATCGATATTCGCCAGCGCGACTGCCTGCCCCTCCAGTACGTGCGCGCGTTCGCGGGCCTTGCGCAAGTCGTAAATCGTGCGCCGCGTGACCACTTCGCGGCGGTGGCGCAGAAACGACTGCAATATCTGCTTTAGATTTACCAGACGCGGCTGGCTATCCACCAGCGCCACCATGTTGATGCCGAAGACGTTCTGCAGCTGAGTGTGCTGGTACAGATTGTTGAGTATGACCTCCGCCACCTCGCCGCGGCGCAGCTCGATGACCATGCGCATGCCGTCCTTGTCGGACTCATCGCGCAGCTCGGTGATGCCCTCGACACGCTTGTCTTTGACCAGCTCCGCGATCTTCTCCAGCAGCCGCGCCTTGTTGACCTGATACGGCAACTCGGTGACGACGATGCGCTGCCTGCCATTGTCTTCTGTTTCGATGTGGCTGCGCGCGCGCACGTAAATGCGACCGCGGCCCGTCAGATAAGCCTCGACAATGCCGCGGGTGCCATTGATGATGCCGGCGGTAGGAAAGTCCGGTCCCGGCACATGCGCCATCAGCTCCGTGATTTCGGTTTGCGGGTTATCGATCAGCGCCACGCAGGCATTGATGACTTCCGTAATATTGTGCGGCGGGATGTTGGTCGCCATGCCCACGGCGATACCGGACGAACCGTTGATCAGCAGGTTGGGCACACGGGCGGGCAAAACTTGCGGCTCGCGCTCGGTCTCGTCGTAATTGGGGACAAAATCGACCGTTTCCTTGTCCAGGTCGGCCAGGATCTCGGCGGCAATGCGCGCCATGCGTACCTCGGTGTAGCGCATGGCGGCAGGCGCGTCGCCGTCCACCGAGCCGAAGTTGCCCTGCCCGTCCACCAGCATGTAACGCATGGAAAACGGTTGCGCCATACGCACGATCGCATCGTAAACAGCGGACTCGCCGTGCGGATGATATTTACCGATGACGTCGCCGACCACGCGGGCCGACTTCTTGTAGCCCTTGTTCCAGTCGACGCCCAGCACGCTCATGGCGTACAGCACGCGGCGATGCACGGGCTTGAGGCCATCCCGAACATCCGGTAGCGCGCGGCCCACGATTACGCTCATGGCGTAGTCGAGGTACGACTGACGCATTTCGTCTTCGAGATTGATCGACAGGATTTCTTTGGCGAATTCGGCCATTACATATTGACTAAAGCGGGGTGCGCCTTCGAAAGACGCTTATTAATCGTGAGAGGGTTCATCAAAAACGGGTCGATTATAGCATGTTCCCCCCATTTCACTCCCGGCGCTTGCGGTGCGGCGAACGATACCGCCGCTGTTGCCAACACCTCCGGCGCACACATGATCCGAATGCATTTTTATGCCGGGCGCTTTTGTCGGAATAGACATTGCATACCACGCAATGCACTTTATCCGCCGTGCACACCTTGTGTGGTTATCTTAAAGCAAAAACACTGGAGAAATTTTTATGGGTATACTGATCTGGATCATTTTCGGCCTCATCGCCGGGGTTATCGCCAAGCTCATCATGCCGGGCAAAGACCCGGGCGGGTTTATCATCACCATCCTGCTCGGCGTCGCCGGCGCCCTGGTCGGCGGTTTCATCGGTTCGGCGCTTGGCTTTGGCCCGGTGGATGGCTTTAATTTCGGCAGTTTCGTAATCGCCGTGCTGGGTGCGATCCTGCTGCTGTGGATATATCGCGTCATCAAGAAGTAAGAAAAGCGGAACGAAATGCTGCCGCACGCAATCATTGATCTAGTGGTGAGCGCCGCGGTCAGGCGCGGAAATGACGCACGCGACACGCACGCTAGATCCACCGCGTCGATGCCGGGTGGGTATCGCGGACTTGCACTTTGGTCACGAACCCCGCAACCTGCGGCGACACGCTACATTTCAATCAAGGAGTTACGCCTATGAATCAGATCAACGATCCGAAGCAATCCCTGAACGCCTCAACGGGCTTGACACTACGCCTCGTGGCGGCTGGCAGCGCTCTGCTGATCGCGCTGGCGGTGAGCGCCTGCGGACAGCAGGACGCCCCGGAAGGCCCGAGCGGCATGGCGGAAAAGGGCATGGAGAAAGCCAAACAAACAGGCAAAGAGGCCATGCAAGGCGCCAAAAAGGCGGGGAAGGACGCCATGCAGGGCGCCAAAAAAGCAACAGATAAGGCGCCTGTGGGCGGCAAATCCGCTGGCAAACAAGGTGCCGCCGGTCAGTCGAGCGAATCGATGGAAAATCCGAACAGACCCACCGATTGAGCGAATTGTTCGAAAGTGCTTCAGAGCGGCGCCGTAATGGCGCCGTTTTTTTGTCGTAAACGCAGCAGTGCAGCCAGTTTGGCGCGGTCGGGCCGGTGCAGCACGCCGCGTTCGGTGACCAGCGCATCGATGAGTTCCGCCGGGGTGATATCGAATACGGGATTCCACACCGCCACGCCATGCTCGCTCAACGCGCGTGACGACAGCATCTCGCCCGCGTCGCGATATTCGATATCAATATCGTCGCCACTCGCGGTGGCGAGATCGATGGTGCTGGTTGGCGCCACCACCATAAATTTCACGCCGTGATGACGGGCGTTTATCGCGAGATTATAGGTGCCGATCTTGTTGGCGACGTCGCCGTTGGCGGCGACCCGGTCGGCGCCAACGATGACCCAGCCGACATCACCCTGGCGCAACAGGCTGGCCGCCGCGGCATCGCACAGCAGGGTGACCGGGATGCCATCCTGCACCAGTTCCCAGGCGGTCAGCCGCGCGCCTTGCAGCCAGGGGCGCGTCTCGTCCGCGTACACTTTGGCAATACGCCCGGCGTGGAATCCGTTGCGGATCACGCCCAGCGCGGTACCGTAACCGCCCGTGGCAAGCGAGCCTGTATTGCAGTGGGTCAGGACCGAGTTACCGTCCAGCAATGCGGCGCCCAGTTCACCCATGCGGTAATTCGCGGCGATGTCCTCCTCGTGAATGCGCCGCGCCTCGGCGAGCAATTCGTGCCCAAGGTCAGACATCGCAGGGTCGGGCATCGTCGAATCGGCCCTCGCCGCATCGCGGTTCAGCCTGTCGATCACCGCGCGCATGCGCGCGATCGCCCAGTGCAAATTAACCGCGGTGGGACGTGCCGCGGCCAGCCGCTCCATGTCGGGCTCGATGGCGCGCCGCCAGTCCGACGCGGCGCACGTCCGCGCCGCCAGCACCACCCCGTAAGCAGCCGCGATGCCGATGGCGGGCGCGCCACGCACCACCATGTCGGTGATGGCTTGGGCTACCTCATCGCAGCGAGCGAGATCGAGATAGTCAATCGTGTCCGGCAAACGCCGCTGATCCAGCAGACGCACACGGTTTTGGTGCCATAGAACCGCCCTGATACGGTCGTGCACACGCGCCGTCATCGTCGCCTCAGCTTCACGGCGTTGCGGAATCGTCAAAAAGTTCGGTCAACCTGCCACAGTTGCCTTGACGTAGCGTTAAGTTCAAACCATTATCCTTAAAGTGTGATAGGAACATACCTTTCCATGCTGACTGTTTACTAAAACGAAAACGCGTTCACGCAGGTTGTATACTTTTTGTTCCCAATGACAATCAGGGAGACCTTGATGAGAATCAAATACCAAGCGATTGCCGCGATCGCCTGCGGCTTGTTGTGCACCCCGGCAGTCTACGCCCAGGGCGACGAAGGCGCCTACTGGAGCAATCCCGACGGAGAAGCCTACAAGAATGCCGAGGGCGAGTGCTGGAAAAAACCCGACTGGACCGAGGCCGACGCGACCAGGGAGTGCGACCCCGATCTGGTGCCCAAACCAAAGCCCAAGCCTGTCGCCAAACCGGCGCCCGCACCGCAGCCGACCGCCGATATCGAGGAAGTCAGCATAAGCGCGGACGCCAACTTCGCTTTCGATAGCGCCGTACTCAAACCCGAGGGTGCCGAGGTGATTCGCCAGATGGCGGGCCGGGTAAGGGATGTGAAAGACCTGAGCATCGACATCGCCGGACATACGGATAGTGTCGGTACCGACGCCTACAATCAGGGGTTGTCCGAGGAACGCGCGGCGAGTGCCAAGGCGGCGTTAGTCGACGAGGGCATCGACCCCGCCATCATTACAACCCGCGGTTATGGCGAGACCGCGCCGCTGACCACCAACGCCACCAGCGAAGGACGCGCCACAAACCGGCGGGTGGATGTCTCCGTGACCGGCGCCAAAAAGGTCATGCGGTAAATTCCGCCACGCCCACGATCCTGCTTCGGGGTCGTGGGCGTGCTGTTGCCCGCGCAGCTCTACGCCCGCGCTATCTGACGCCTATACAGTGACCGCGCGCGATTTTACACTACAGCACACACCATTTCGTGCTGACGATTGGCAACGGCCACTCTCTACAGGTCGATCCTCCACAAGTTTAAGGGCACTGCACCCTGCCAACGTTTACGCGCATTACCAGCCGGTGCTTAACCCGGAAAACAGTTGTTTGACGATCCAGCGCGCATGCAAACGATCGATAGTCTAATCAATGCGCGCTGGGTAGTGCCGGTAGAGCAGGACACGGTACTGGAACATCACGCCGTGGCGGTCGATCAGGGACGTATTGTCGATATTCTGCCGACCTCTGATGCCGAGCACCGCTATCAGGCGCGATACACGCATCGCTTTGATGGCCACGCGCTCATTCCCGGGCTGATCAACACCCATACGCACGCCGCCATGAGTCTGTTTCGCGGCCTTGCCGATGACCTGCCGTTGATGATCTGGCTCAAGGAACACATCTGGCCGGCCGAGAGCCGCTGGGTGAACGAAGCCTTTGTGTACGACGGCACGACGCTCGCGGCCGCTGAGATGTTGCGAGGCGGTGTCACCTGCTTCAACGATATGTATTTCTTCCCCGAGGTCGCCGCGCGCGCCGCGGTCACCGTCGGCATGCGCGCCTGCGTGGGCCTCATCGTCATCGATTTCCCCACGGTCTACGCAGTCAACGCGGACGAGTACATCAGCCGCGCGCTGGCGGTGCACGACGAATACAAGGGCGATGCGCTGATAACCACCGCGTTCGCCCCCCACGCGCCTTACACGGTGTCGGACAACGCGCTCAGGCGCGTGCGCACCTTCGCGGACGAGCTGGATATCCCTGTGCACATGCACGTGCACGAAACCGCCGACGAGATCGGCCAGAGCATCGCCAGCCACGGCGGGCGGCCGCTGCAACGCCTGGCCGGACTGGGGCTTGTGTCGCCCTCGCTGCTGGCGGTGCACATGACGCAACTGACCGACGCCGATATCGAACAGGTTGCCGGCGGCGGTGCGCACGTGCTGCACTGCCCGGAATCGAATATGAAACTCGCCAGCGGCTTCTGCCCCGTGCACCAGCTGTTAAAGGCGGGCGTAAACATCGCGCTGGGCACGGATGGCGCGGCCAGCAACAACGATCTGGACATGTTCGCGGAAATGCGCACGGCAGCCCTGCTCGCCAAGGCGGTCGCGGGTGACGCCACGGCGCTGCCTGCCGCTAGCGCGCTCCGCATGGCGACCCTGAACGGTGCCATTGCGCTGGGACTCGGCGACCAGACCGGGTCGCTGATCACCGGCAAGTGTGCGGATATCGTAGCCGTAGAGCTGGACGGAATCGAGGCCACGCCGCTGTACGACCCGGTCTCGCAACTGGTCTACGCGACCGGCCGCGATCAGGTTACGGACGTGTGGGTGGCCGGTCAGCAGGTATTGGAAGGACGCCGCTTGAGCAACCTCGACGAAGCGGAAGTCCGCGCCAAAGCGCGTGCGTGGAGCACGCGCATACGGGAGCTTCAAGGCTGATATGCGGCGTCGAACCTGTTCACACTACCAGCCTGCCTTTGCCGCCCCCAACAGAGGATAAACGCATGGCGCCCGTGCGACCGAACATCGACGCCGCCGAAATCGGCAAATTCGAACGTCTGGCGGACCAGTGGTGGGACCGCCAGGGCCAGTTCAAGGCCCTGCACGACATCAATCCGCTGCGCCTCGATTATATCGATGGACGCGCGCGGCTGGCCGGCAGGCAGGTTCTGGACGTGGGTTGCGGCGGCGGGATTTTGACCGAGGCCATGGCGAAGCGCGGTGCCGCGGTCACTGGCATCGATCTGGCCGAAGCGTCGCTACGCGCGGCAAGCACGCATGGCGCGCAGAGCGGGCTGTCAATCGATTATCGGCATGTCGCCGTCGAGCAACTCGCCGACGAACAATCCGGGACGTTCGATATCGTCACCTGCCTGGAAATGCTGGAGCACGTGCCGGACGTGAGCGCGACCGTGAACGCCTGTGCTCGCTTGACAAAACCAGACGGTCATATATTTTTTTCCACGCTCAACCGCAACCCGAAGTCGTTCCTGTTCGCGATTGTCGGTGCCGAATATATTCTGAATCTCATTCCTAAGGGCACGCACGAATTTGCGCGCTTCATCCGGCCCTCGGAGCTGGCTCGGTGCGCGCGCGACGCCGGGCTGCACCCGGCCGATATCACCGGCCTGGTCTACAATCCCATCACGCGAGGCTATGCGCTGTCGCACGATGTCACTGTCAATTATTTGATGCACGCGCGCAAGGCTTGAATCCGGAACGCGCGCGCCGCACGTGAATATCGACACCGTGCTGTTCGACCTCGACGGAACCCTGGCCGGTACCGCGCCGGACATGCTCGCCGCGTTGAGCACATTGCTGCGCGAACAGAATCGCGCACCGGTAGATCCCGTCGTGGCCAGAGGCTGCGTGTCGCGCGGCGCGGTCGGCCTGCTGCGACTGGCATATGGCGACGACCTTGCGGATGACGAGTTCGAGCGCCTGCGCGTGCGTTTTTTGCGTATCTACGCCGACGCGCTCTGTGTCGATACCCGATTGTTCCCGAACATGGCCGAGACACTCGCGCATATCGAGGGCTCCGGTCACAAGTGGGGCGTGGTCACCAACAAGCCGGCCTTGCTGACCGACCGGCTGATCGACGCGCTGGGCCTGACCGCGCGCGCCGCGTGCGTGGTCAGCGGCGACACCACCGATCAGCGCAAGCCACATCCCAAACCGTTGCTGCACGCGTGCGCGTGCTGCGCGAGCCGCGCGGCGCAATGCGTTTACGTCGGCGACGATCCGCGCGACATCCAGGCAGGCCAAGCGGCCGGCATGACCACCCTGGTTGCGTTGTATGGATACATCAGCGAGGGACAAAATCCGCACACCTGGGGCGCGGACGGCGTGCTGCACGATATAGGGCAACTGCCGGCATGGTTGCGGCGCCGCAACGGCGCGGGCCGGCCGCAATGACTGTGTTTAACGTGCAATTGATCGCGGCGTTCGCAGGCGCTCTCATTGCCGGCATTTTACTGGGCGCATGGTTCGTCGCCAGCCGCAAGAATACCGATTTGCAGCGCCAGCAGCGGGACAATGCGCAACTGACCGCGCAACTTGCAGCCGAGCAACAGCGCTATCTCGAACACGATGCGGCGCTGGAGGAGGCGCGCAAACAGCTCAAGGACAGTTTTGCCGCGCTTTCCAGCCAGGCGCTCAAGGAAAATAATGAGGCGTTTTTACGGCTCGCCGAAGAAAACCTGGGCCGCTTTCAGGCTCAGGCCAGGGCGGGGCTGGAGCAGAAAGAGAAAGCCGTCGAGACGCTGGTGAAACCCATCCGCGACGCACTGGAAAAAACCGAGCAACAGATGCACGCGATGGAAAAGGACCGGGCCACGGCGTTTGGCTCGCTCACTCAGCATCTCAATCTGATGGCCACATCCCAGGTGCAGCTGCAAGCGGAGACACGCAATCTGGTGCAGGCGCTGCGCCGCCCGGAGGTGCGGGGGCAATGGGGCGAACTCACATTGCGGCGTCTGGCCGAGCTGGCCGGTATGGTTGAATATTGCGATTTCTACGAACAAGTTCATCACGCCACCGCCGAGGGCGGCATGCGGCCAGACCTGATCCTGCGCATGCCCGAACGGCGCGAGATCGTGATCGACGCCAAGACGCCGCTGGATGCATATTTAAGCGCCGTCGAGGCGGTGGACGATCAGCAGCGTACGCAACATCTAAAGCGCCACGCGCGTGGCATGCGCGAGCGGGTCAAGGCGCTCGCCAGCAAGCAATACTGGACGCAGTTCAAGGACTCGCCCGACTTCGTGGTGCTGTTCATTCCCGGCGATCAGTTTCTATCCAGCGCGCTGCAACATGACCCGGCGCTGCTGGAGGACGCGCTGCGCGACAAGGTAATTCTCGCGACTCCGACCAGCCTCATAGCGCTGTTACGCATCATTGCTTACGGCTGGCGACAGCAGGCGGTCACCGAGAACGCCGAGAAGATTCGCGCGTTAGGCGAGGAACTCTACAAGCGCGTCTATACGTTCACCGAACACCTGACGAGTCTGGGCAAATCTCTAGGCAGCAGCGTCGATCAGTACAACAAGGCGGTGGGTTCGCTGGAGCGGCAATTGCTGCCGGGGGCGCGCAAGTTCACCGAGCTGGGCATTAATCCCGCCAAAC
>JACCYU010000025.1 GCA_013696315.1 Gammaproteobacteria bacterium
AGTAGGGTTTACGGATCCCCGGCCGGCGCCGCGCTACGAGGGTGCTTTCTCCCAGGAACCACTGCCCCAACCACCATCGTTCAACGAGTTGAATGTGGCGGATAAACCCGCCTTCATCCGCAAGTTGTAGCGTCTCGTTACCGCGCTGCGCTTGCCTCGCTTCTCGCCGTAGACGATCTGGTGGAGCGGGTGGTGGATGAATTGGCAGCGACCGGGGTACTCAATAATACCGTGATCATTTTTACCTCTGACCATGGTTTCTTTAACGGCGAGCATCGGCTCAAGATGGGCAAAACCCAGGTATACGAGGAAGACGTGCGCATGCCGCTAATGATTCGAGGTCCAGGTTTTCCGCAAGGTGTCACGCGCAACCAATTCGTGGCCAACATTGATCTGGCGCCCATGATCGTCGATCTTGCGGGTGCCTCCCCACAGCGGGTCATGGATGGGCGATCGTTATTGCCCTTGGCGCAGAATGCCAAGCTTGCGACTTCACGCAATCTCCTCATCGAGACCATGGAGTACAAAGCGGTGCGTAATAAATCCTTTCTTTATGTTGAGCACACGACCGGCGAGCGAGAGTTGTATGACATGCGCCCGGGTACTGCGAACTATGATCCTTATCAGCTTAGAAGTCGTCACGCCAGTAGCACTTATGGCCAGATCAAAAGCCAGCTCGCAGCCACGCTGAGAAAGCTTCGTACCTGCTCAGGGGCAAACTGTGAGGCGCAGTAATTCTGAGCCGCGCGACTTCAATAACATACCGCTTCGTGCAGATTTTCCAGTTTGTGACAATAGTCAATCCTTTCGGCGCACCAACAGCGATCGTGATGGCGCTGTGAGTAGAGAGCTGCTTTTCTGAAGACGAGATTAATCGTTCCCGTCCACTCCGCGCAGCGCTGAATCGCATGGTCGCCGATCGCGCGTCATGACGGCGTAGACCACTGCCAGGCTCGCGATCAACGCCAGCGCGAGATAACCGATGACGCCGTCATAGCCGCCGGCCAGAAATGAATACTGCGCGTGTTCATTGGTGATCGTGACGTGCTTGGTCACCTTTATGATCATCACCCAGCCGGCGTGCAGACCGATGCAACCGGCGATGTGGCCGGTCCTGGCGCGCACCAGCGCCAGAAACACGCCAACGGCGAACAGCGCCAGGAACGAGTCGATGAGCAGGGCAGGCTCGGTGTACTGCTCGAACATGTACGCCAGCGAAACGAACCCGCTGTACCATTCGAGCGCGCGCGGGAGGACATCGTAATCAGTCGTCAGGAAATGCAGGGCCGCGTACAAGACGCTTGGTAGCAGCACGGCCACCCACATACCGCTGTGCCGTTCGACCGCGGTATACATCGCGCCACGGAAGAACGTTTCCTCGATCAGCGCGACCAGCACGCCCACCAGCAGTCCCTCTGCCAGGGTGAGGGCCAGATCCGGGCCCGAAAAAACCCAGTCCGGGTTCGGTACTCGAACCCCGAGCAGGAGCAGAGCGCCGACCAGCGGCACCATGATGCTCACGCCGGCAGCCATGCCGATAATCAGACCGCGAACAAAAACGTGCGGCGGCGCGTAACCCAGCGCGCGTCGATCGGCGAGGTTTTGAGAGCGCAGGAACCAGGGTGCCGCCAGCAACGCGATCAACATGCCAGTACGTGTCACGAAGCGGTACATGGGCTCATCGATGAGCGGATTGAGCGAGAGGTAGACCGGGTAAGCGAGCAGCGCGCCGAGTAACAGCGCGAGCGCGAGATAGCCTGTGAACAAGGCCGCCGGACGCATGCTTAAGCCGGTCCGCGCGCCGGGATGGCAGGAGACATATTCATCGAAGCCACGCTTGCCTGGCGTCGCCGGTGGGCGTTCGAAAGCTTCAGCATCATGTGATCTATGGTCACGGTCGAGGGTGCGCGCAGTCTGGCGACGCCTGTTATAATGCCGAAATTGAAGCTGCTCCGGAACACGCGAAAGTGGCGGAATTGGTAGACGCACTGGCTTTAGGTGCCAGCGGGGCAACCCGTGAGAGTTCGAGTCTCTCCTTTCGCACCATTGTTCAGGCGTGTCCCGTCCGCGGCACGCTGTAATGAACCCGCCAATTGAAACTCTCTTTCGAAGGACCAACCCATGCAGGTATCGCTGGAAACAACAAACGGTCTCGGCCGCAAGTTGACGATAGAAATTCCTCCGGAGCGCATCGATCCGGAGGTGGAAAAACGGCTCAAATCCATGGCGCGGCGCGTCAACGTGGCCGGATTCCGGCCCGGCAAGGTGCCGATGCGCATCGTCAAGCAGCGGTTCGGCGATCAGGTGTTGCGCGAAGTGAGCGAAGAAGTTCTGCGCGACAGCTTTCAGGAAGCCATCGTGCAAAAAGCGCTGCGGCCGGCGGGCGGTCCTCATATCCATCCCGGCGAGCTGGGCGCGGGCCGCGGCCTCAAGTACACGGCGGAGTTTGAGGTCTATCCCGAATTCGAGCTGGCGCCCATTGAGGAGATGGAAATCAAACGACCGGAAGTGGACATCACCGACGCCGACATCGACGAGATGATGGAGACTGTACGCGAGCAGCGTAAGATCTGGGACGAGGTCGAGCGTGCCGCAGGCTCGGGAGACCAGGTGCTGATTGATTTTAATGGGTCGATCGGCGGTACGCCGTTCGCGGGCGGCGAGGGTCAGGATGTTGCTGTCGAACTGGGCGCCGGACGCATGTTGAGCGGCTTTGAAGATCAGCTGATTGGCGTATCCAAAGGCGATCAAAAAAAAGTGCAGATTACGTTTCCGGACGATCATCCGAACCATGACGTCGCCGGCAAGTCTGCCGAGTTCAATGTCACCGTAAAAAGCGTTTCGACAGCACAGTTACCGACCCTGGATGACAGCTTCGCGCAGTCGCTGGGCGTTACCGAGGGCAACGTGGAGGGCTTGCGCAAGGCGGTACGCGTCAATATGGCGCGCGAACTTGAACAGAAGATTCAGGCGCGGCTTAAAGACCAGGTGATCGGCGGTCTGGTGCAGCGCAACGAGGTCGAACTGCCCGAGGGCATGGTCAAACACGAAATCGCGCACGCGCACGAACAACTGATGAAAAATATGGAGCTGCCCAAGAACTCCAAAGACAACGCTGCGCAGTCCAATGAAGCGCGTTTGCCGGACGAATTGTTTCTGGAAGAGGCGCGCCGTCGCGTGAAGCTCGGTCTGGTGGTGGGTGAAATCGTGCGCCGCCACGAGCTCAAGCCCGACCGGGAGAAGGTGCAGGCCGCACTGCAGGCGCTGGCATCTAGCTATGACGAACCGCAGCAGGTGATCGATTACTATCGACGTAACCGCAGCGCGATGGCGAACGTCGAGGCTATGGTGATGGAGGAACAGATCGTTGATTGGGTGGTTGCGCGCGCGCGGATAACGCCAGAAAAAATGACCTTCAATGAACTGGTAAGGCCGGCCGCGCCGCCCGCTCAGCGGGCGGGCGCATGATTGGCTTACGGTCCGCTCCGGCGAGCCATGAATACTTTAAACTCACAGGTACCCTTTTATGTCTAGAGTAAGCAGTCCTCATGCCAATGCAACGGATACGCAGGCATTAAATCTGGTTCCGATGGTGGTCGAGCAGACCGCGCGCGGGGAACGTGCGTACGATATTTACTCTCGCCTGCTGAAAGAGCGCGTAATTTTCATTGTTGGCCCCATCGAAGATCACATGGCGAATCTGATCGTGGCACAGCTTTTGTTTCTGGAATCCGAAAATCCGGACAAGGACGTTTCTATCTACATCAATTCGCCGGGTGGATCAGTCACCTCCGGCATGGCTGTCTACGACACCATGCAGTTCATCAAGCCCGAGGTCAGCACCTTGTGCATCGGGTTTGCCGCCAGCATGGGCGCGTTGCTGCTAACCGGCGGGGCGTCAGGCAAGCGTTATGCGCTTCCCAATTCACGCATGATGATTCATCAGCCGTCGGGCGGCTTCCAGGGCCAGGTGACGGACATCGACATCCACGCGCGCGAAATTCTGAAAACGCGCGAACTGATGAACCAGATCATGTCACGACACACCGGGCAGCCGGTCGAACGCGTGCGCGAAGATACCGAACGCGATCGCTTCATGAATAGCGAGGAGGCCGTGACGTACGGCCTGATCGACAAGGTGTTGTCCGAGCGCACACTGCCGGCGCCAACGACGGCGTGAAGCGCGGGAGGGCGGCCGTAAGCGCGCAGACACACAGGCGTAACGTGGGGTAATCCACAAAAACGTTCGCACTATTTGTAGCCCGCATCCTTGCTTGCATATTGTACTTAAAAGAGGCAAGGTGTTTTGCATAAATTGAAGCGTGAGGTTTGTCATGGCGAATGACAATTCGAGCAAGGATCAGGACAACGGCAAGCTGCTTTACTGCTCGTTTTGCGGCAAGAGTCAGCACGAAGTACGCAAGCTTATTGCCGGGCCGTCGGTGTTTATCTGCGACGAGTGCGTGGAACTCTGCAACGACATCATCCGCGAGGAGATGCAGGATCAATCGCCGGCGGTGCGAAACAAACTGCCGAAGCCGCATGAGATTAACTCAATACTCGACGAATACGTAATCGGGCAGGAACGCGCCAAGAAGGTGCTCTCGGTCGCAGTCTACAATCATTACAAACGTCTGGAGTCGCGCTCCGGCGCCAAGGGTGGCAAGAACGAAGTAGAGCTTGCCAAGAGCAACATTCTGCTGGTGGGGCCGACCGGCTCGGGCAAAACATTGCTGGCGGAGACTCTGGCGCGGCTGCTCAACGTGCCGTTTACGATCGCCGACGCCACGACCTTGACCGAAGCCGGCTACGTGGGCGAAGACGTCGAAAATATCATCCAGAAGCTGCTGCAGAAATGCGATTACGATGTCGAGAAAGCGCAGACCGGTATCGTCTACATCGACGAGATCGACAAGATCTCGCGCAAGTCGGACAACCCCTCCATTACGCGCGATGTCTCCGGTGAAGGGGTGCAGCAGGCGCTGCTGAAGCTTATCGAAGGCACGATCGCTTCAGTTCCGCCGCAGGGCGGTCGCAAGCATCCGCAGCAGGAGTTCCTGCAGGTCGATACGACCAATATTCTGTTTATCTGTGGCGGCGCGTTCTCAGGACTGGAGAAAGTGATTCGGGATCGCACTCAAAAAGGCGGGATCGGTTTCTCGGCGCAACTGCGCAGCAGCGATAACGCCCCGGCACTGGGCGCCGTGCTGTCCGCGTGCGAGCCAGAAGACCTGATTCGCTACGGGTTGATCCCGGAATTCGTCGGCCGGCTGCCGGTGGTCGCCACCCTCGAGGAGCTGGATGAACCAGCGCTGGTGCGGATTCTGACCGAGCCGCGCAATGCGATCACGAAGCAGTACCGCAAGTTGTTCGAAATGGAAGGCAGCGAAATCGAATTCCGTGAGAACGCGCTGTATGCCGTGGCACGCAAAGCCATGGAGCGCAAGACGGGCGCACGCGGCTTGCGCACCATCATGGAGCAGGTGTTGCTCGACACCATGTACGACCTGCCCTCGGCCGAGAGTGTCAGCAAGGTCGTGGTGGACGAGGCGGTCATTAAAGGGGATGCAAAACCCTATCTGATTTACGAAGGGCCGGACTACGAGAAGAAAGCCGCCTCGGATTGAGTCGGCGCGAGAACCGGGGCCTCGCCGCGCCGATCTCTTCCAGCGGATCCCGTCTTTGTACAGGGGGAACATACGCCGCTTACGGAGTGTTGCAGGCACCGCGCACAACGGCGCGAACCTTGCAGCTTGAATCGCCCATATTCGCCCTCATTTAATGGCACCACCCGACATTGCGTGGCGGTTCCCGCAATGCAAGCCCTGGTATCAAGGAGCGTAAAGAATGTCGAAAGATAAAGAGTCCACCGAGGTTCTCGCGGAACCCATGCTGGTGGTGCCAGTGCTGCCCCTGCGTGACGTCGTGGTGTATCCGCATATGGTGATCCCGTTGTTCGTCGGTCGTGAAAAATCGATTCGCGCGCTGGATACCGCGATGGCGGGCAGCAAACAGATACTGCTGGTCGCGCAGCAAAGCGCGGAGCTGGACGATCCGACTACCGGGCAGATTCACCGGGTTGGCACGTTGTCGACCATCCTGCAACTGTTGAAACTGCCGGACGGCACCATCAAGGTACTTGTAGAAGGCGCCGAGCGTGCTAGAGTCGTTCATTATCTTGATCAGGAAGACTATTTCACCGCACAGATTTCGCTGCTGAAATCCGTGCACCAGTCGGACGAGCGCGAGATGGAAGTCCTGGCGCGCTCGGTCATGCATCTGTTCGATCAGTATGTCAAGCTCAATAAAAAAGTCCCGCCCGAAATACTGACCTCGCTCGCCGGCATCGACGAGCCGGCGCGGCTGGCCGACACCATCGCGGCGCACATGTCGCTCAAGCTCGACGAAAAGCAGAAGATTCTCGAAATCGACGACGTGCGTGCGCGTCTTGAGCACCTGATGAGCCTGATCGAAGGCGAGCTGGACGTGCTGCAGATCGAAAAGCGTATTCGCGGGCGCGTCAAGCAGCAGATGGAGAAAAGTCAGCGCGAGTACTATCTGAACGAACAGATGAAGGCGATTCAGAAAGAGCTGGGCGACATGGAGGATTCGCCGAACGAGGTCGAGGAACTGGCCCGCAAGATCGAAAGCGCGGGCATGCCAAAAGAAGCGAAAGAAAAGGCCACCGCCGAACTCAACAAGCTCAGGATGATGTCGCCCATGTCCGCTGAAGCGACGGTCGTGCGCAACTACGTGGACTGGCTGGTGAACTCGCCCTGGAAATCCAAATCGAGGGTGCGCAAGGATCTGGCGGCGGCTCAGAAAGTGCTGGACGAAGACCACTACGGTCTCGAAAAGGTCAAGGAACGCATCCTGGAATATCTGGCGGTCCAGCATCGTGTCAAGCAACTAAAAGGCCCGATTCTGTGCCTGGTGGGTCCGCCGGGTGTGGGCAAGACCTCCCTGGGGCGCTCGATCGCCCGCGCCACGGGACGCAAATTTACGCGCATGTCGCTGGGCGGCGTACGTGACGAGGCCGAGATCCGCGGTCCCCGACGCACTTATATCGGTTCCCTGCCAGGCAAGATCATCCAGAATCTGGCCAAGGTGAAAGTCCGCAACCCGCTGTTTCTGCTCGATGAAGTCGACAAGATGGCGATGGATTTTCGCGGTGACCCGGCATCTGCGTTGCTCGAAGTGCTGGATCCCGAGCAGAACAACACGTTTTCGGATCACTATCTGGAGGTCGATTTCGATCTGTCCGACGTAATGTTCGTCACCACGGCAAACAGCAGGGCCTTTATTCCCGGGCCGTTGCTGGATCGCATGGAAGTGATCCAGTTGCCGGGCTACACCGAGGACGAGAAGGCGAATATCGCCGCGCGGTATCTGATCCCCAAACAGGTCAGGAACAACGGGCTCAAGAAGAACGAGCTCACCATCAGTGAGGCGGCGGTACGCGACCTCATTCGTCATTACACACGCGAGGCCGGGGTCAGAAATCTGGAGCGCGAAATCTCGAAGATCTGCCGCAAGGTGGTGAAGTCGCTGATGCTCAAGCCGCGCGACAAGAGTGTCGTGGTGACGCCGCGCAATCTGGACAAATACCTGGGCGTCCGGCGGTTTCGGTACGGCATCGCGGAAGAAAAAGATCAGGTGGGTCAGGCCACCGGTCTCGCCTGGACCGAGGTGGGCGGCGAATTGCTGACGATCGAAACGGCGGTAGTGCCCGGCAAGGGCAAGCTGACGCAGACGGGGCAACTCGGTGACGTGATGCAGGAATCCGTGCAGGCGGCATTGACGGTCGTGCGCAGCCGCGCCGAGATGCTTGGCATAGGGCCCGATTTTTACGAGAACAGGGATATTCACGTGCATGTGCCGGAAGGCGCTACGCCCAAGGATGGTCCCAGCGCCGGAATCGGCATGACCACGGCACTGGTATCCGCGTTAACCGGTATCCCGGTGCACGCGAACGTGGCGATGACCGGTGAAATCACCTTGCGCGGCGAGGTGTTGCCGATCGGCGGACTTAAGGAGAAATTGCTGGCCGCGCATCGTGGCGGCATATCCATTGTCGTGATCCCATCCGAAAACGAGAAGGATCTGGTTGATATACCGAAGAACATCAAACAGAAGCTGGAGATCAAGCCAGTACGCTGGATCGACGAAGTGCTGGAAATCGCGCTGCACGAGATGCCGGAGCCGCGTACGGTTAGCGGGGAAAAACAGGTTCAGGCAGCGGCGCGTAAAAAGCGGGATGAAGAGCAAAAGAAGGGTGGCAGGATTCGTCATCATTGATCTCGGTTGACAGACCTGATAGCCCCTTGTATAAATATGACCCTCAAGCGGGGATGCGTCGGTACAAAATTGGCGTTAAGCGCGTGGCCGCATCGCAAGCGACGACAGCGATAGACAATCTGCTTTCGACGAAATCAGCCGCGCCTGCGGCAGTCAATACATAATGCGCTGCATGCGTTCTAACGTATGCGATTCGAAAGCGCAGTCAGTTTCCGAACTCCGAGGGAAGTATCAATAGATGAACAAATCAGAACTTACCGATTCCGTAGCGAGTGTGGCGGATCTGTCCAAGGCATCCGCTTCGCGAGCGGTAGACGCAGTGATAGACGCCATTACGTCGGCGTTGAAAAGCGGCGATCAGGTTTCGATCGTTGGATTTGGAACGTTCCTGGTGCGTGAGCGTGGCGCGCGCAGCGGTCGCAACCCGCGTACGGGCGAGACCATCAAGATCAGCGCGTCCAAGGCGCCCGGTTTCAAACCTGGCAAGGCGCTCAAGGATGCCGTAAACTAACGCCCCTTCGCATTGCCGGGTTCGAAGCAACTCCGCTTCGGGTGCTTAGCTCAGCTGGTAGAGCGTCGCCCTTACAAGGCGAAAGTCGGGGGTTCGACTCCCTCAGCACCCACCAGAGAAAGCAGCACCGGTTTACAACCGCGGGTTTACAATGGAGTGGTAGTTCAGCTGGTTAGAATACCGGCCTGTCACGCCGGGGGTCGCGGGTTCGAGTCCCGTCCACTCCGCCAGCCTTTAAGCCGTAAGCCGCGGCTTCGTGACATGCAGCATGTGCGCTAGGGGTGGCATTTCCACGGCGCAATCAGTAATCTCAAGAATGCACTCCAACAGTTGACTCCTTCATGCTAATAGCCATCCGTGACCGTGTGAGCGGCTGGATCGCATACGTGATCGTCGTATTGATCAGCCTGACTTTTGCCTTGTGGGGCATCGATCAATATTTTGGCGGCGCCGACGAGCGGGTCGCCGCCGAGGTCAACGGTGTCGACATCCCGATGGATGCGTTCAGCTATCAGTTTCAGCAGGAGCGAAGTTACCTTCAACAGGCATACGACGGCGAGCTTCCGGCCGGCCAGACTGATGCCATGCTCAAACAGGTGGTGATCCAGGGAATGGCGCGTGCTGAAGTTTTGCAGCAGGAAACGCAGTCGGCGGGTTACCGGGTGAGTGACGCGGTGCTGTTGAACGAGCTCGGCGGCATGCAGGTCTTTCATACCGACGGCCAGTTCGATCCGCAACGTTATGAGCAACTGCTGCAGGCGCAACAGCAAACCAAGGCGGGCTTCGAAGACAACCTTAGAAGCCAGATCGGCCTGTCCTATTTCGAGGATGGTATTAATCGCTCGGCTTTTCTGCCCCCGGTCACGCGGGAGCAATTGCTGAGCCTCAAGAATCAGCGGCGCTCAGTGGAGTATTTTACGATCCCCGCCGAGCCGGAAGAGGTAAAGGTCAGCGACGAAGCGATTACTGATTACTACCAGGCAAACCGGCAGCATTTTCAGTCACCCGAGCGGGTGCGGCTCGCGTATATCGATTTAAGCGAGCAGGCGCTCACGCGATCGCTGGACGTCAATGAAAACGCCCTGCGCGCGTTCTATCGCAGCCAGACCGAACTTTATACCGACCCTGAACAGCGCCGCGCGCGCCATATCCTGATCAAGTCATCGGGTGGTGGCAAGGACGCAGACGCGGCCCTGAAGCGCGCGTCCGAGCTAGCGGCGCGTGCGCGCCAAGGCGAGGATTTCGCCAGGCTCGCTGAGGTATATTCAGAAGACGCACTGTCCGCGCCGGTGGGTGGGGATCTGGGCTTCATCGCGCGCGGGGACATGGATGCGTCGCTCGAGGACGCATTGTTCGCGTTGGACAAGGGAGAAACAAGCGATCCGGTCAAGACGTCGCTGGGTTATCAGGTCGTTCAGCTAGCCGATATCAAACCGGCGCGTAGCGAGCCGTTTACGCAGGTACGCGATCAGGTGGACCGCGCCTACCGTCGCGAGAACGCAAAAGAAGCCTTCATAGAACGCGCTGAACAACTGGTAACGGTGAGCTATGAGCAGTCCGCCAGTTTGCAGCCCGCGGCCGAGGCGCTGGGGCTCAAGGTACGCGAATCCGGATGGATAACCCGCGCGCAGGGATCGGGCATTGGGGCAGACCAGAAAATCCGCGACGCGGCTTTCCAGGACGACGTACTGAAAGGCGGCCGTAACAGCGACATGATCGAACTGAGTCCGGGCCGGGCGGTGGTGGCGCGGGTAATCGATCATCAACCGGCAAAGGTTCAACCGCTGGCGGCGGTGCGCGATGATATCGAGCAGATTCTCGCCGTACGGACAGTACGCAGACAGGCCACGCAAGCAGGTAAACAGGCGCTGGCGGTGTTACGGGACGGCAAAAGCATGGCAGAAGTCGCTAGGCGGAGTGATCTTGAGCCACAAGCACTGACCGCGATCCAGCGCACCGACAGGTCGTTGCCACAGCCAGTGGTCGAGAAGCTGTTTGCGCTGGACAAGCCAGCGGCTGGCAATCCCACTTATGGTGGCGTCCCCTTGGCGGAAGGATTTGCGATCATCGCCCTGGTCGATGTGCAAGCCGGCGACGCAATTAAGGCCGCGGCTTCCGAAGGGTCCGCATCCGACCCTGATGCGCGGTACGGAGAGCGCGAACGCGACGCGGTTTATCGCGCGCTGGAGGCGGGCGCAGAAATCAGGATCATGCAGGAAAATCTATAATCGAATACGTCGCAACAATACTCGAGGCGCTAATCAGCGCGAAGTTATTGCGTCAGGTCTCAGTGTAATCCGTCATGCCAACGATATTGTAACCCGCGTCCACGTGCACGATCTCGCCGGTGATGCCGGAGGCCAGGTCCGAACAAAGAAATGCGCCGGTATTGCCCACGTCCTCAATCGACACATTGCGACGCAGCGGCGCATTAGTCGCCACATGATCGAGCATGCGACGGAAATTGCCGATGCCCGCGGCAGCCAGGGTGCGGATAGGTCCCGCGGAGATGCCGTTAACTCGGATGCCTTCGGGTCCCAGCGTGTAGGCGAGGTAGCGGATATTGGCCTCCAGGCTCGCCTTGGCCAGGCCCATGACGTTGTAATTCGGCATCGCGCGCTCCGCACCCAGATAGGTCAGCGTCAGCAGCGCGCCATTGCGCCCGTGCAGCATCCGCCGGCCGTTTTTCGCCAGCGCCGCGAAGCTGTAGCTGCTGATGTCATGCGACGTGCGAAACCCTTCGCGCGTGAGGTTGTCGAGATAGTCGCCTTCCAGCGATTCGCGCGGCGCGAACGCCACTGAATGCACGACGATGTCTAGATGATCCCAGTAATCGTCCAGGTGTTCGAACACCGCTTCGATCTGCTCATCGTCTTCAACGTCACACGGCACCGCGATATCCGATCCGCAGTCACCTGCCAGTTTTTCCACCCGGGATTTCAGGCGCTCGTTCTGGTAGGTGAACGCCAGTTCGGCGCCTGCGCGGCTCATCGCTTCGGCGATGCCCCAGGCGATTGAGCGATTGCTCGCCACACCGACGATCAGTGCGCGTTTATTGGCAAGAAAACTCACCTCGTACCTCCGCTTTTGATACGTGCCGACGAGCACCCGACAATCATGGCCACGGCCTGTTCAGTCTTGGCACCGCGATAGTCGAGACGCGTGTTGCTAACGATTTAAATGATATGCGTGCGGTCGCGCAGATACAAATCAATGCGCTCATTCACGGGTCGGCCTTGCCAGCGGACAAATGCGGTTTATGATGCGCGGGAATTGTGATGACATGAACAATCGATGGCCGCCAAAACAAATCACCGCTAATTGAATTCACTTAGGGCTTTGCATGGAACGACGATTTACGGTTAAAGATTTTTTTCTGTTCGCGTTTCTCAGCCTAGTGCTGACGGCGATTGTGTCGACCATGTACATGATCGATCGGCAATGGGCCAAGATGGCTGAAATAGAGCGCACCTTAAGCGAACAGTCGGTGAGTCTTCAGGACCTTGCGCGCACGGTCAGTACTGGCATCACCACGGGCAATACGGCCACACAGACCGGGGAGGGAGCCATTCCGGATTCGTTCCGGCGTGCCTGGCGCGCTTCACAGTCCAGGGATTTCGCGGCGGGCGACTGGCTGGTAGCGCCTTTCGGCACCGGCCTCAAGACGCTCACGCCGCTGGTCTCAAGCGACGCTTACGCCTCCGAAGTGCAGACCTTTGTGCTGGAGTCGCTTTTGACGCGCAATCCGGAAACCCTGCAATGGGACGGTATGATCGCGAAAGACTGGACGGTCAGCGACGACGGACTCGCGATTAAGTTTCAAATGCGCAATGGGGTTCAGTTTTCAGACGGCAAATCCATCGACGCGGAAGACGTCGCGTTCACGTTCGATTTTCTGATGAACGAGAAGATCGCGGCGCCACGCCATCGCGCGTATTTCGCCAAGATCAGGAGCGTGCGGGCGACCGGCAGGTTCGAGGTCGTATTCCAGTTCAAGGAGCCGTATTTCCAGAGTCTGGAGCTGGCTGGCACCATGCCGATCCTGCCTGAGCATTTTTATGGGCCGTATTTAAAGGAGCCGCAATCCTTCAATCAGTCCACCGGTTTGCTGATGGGCTCAGGCCCTTATCGGCTTCCCGATCCGCGAGGCTGGACGCCGGATTCCGGTATCGTGGAACTGGAACGCAATCCTTATTACTGGGGGCCCGTGCTGCCGCCGTTCAACACGCTGTTGTGGAAAGTCATCGAAAACCAGACCGCGCAGCTCACCACATTTCGTAACGGCGAGCTCGATCTTTATGGCGCGCGCCCGCGTGAGTATGAAACTCTGCTGGAAGATCAAGCGCTCATGCACCGCACGCGGAATCTGGAATACTTGAGCCCGACCGCCGGCTACAGGTGGATCGGCTGGAACCAGAAACGCAACGGCGAGCCCACCTTGTTCACGGACCGGCGCGTGCGCCAGGCGATGACTTATCTCACCGATCGCAAGCGCGTCGTCAAAGACATAATGCTCGGCTATGCCGAAGTCGCCATGAGTCCGTTCAGCCCGCGCAGCCCGCAGCACGACGATAGGCTGCAGCCGCGTGAATACAATATCGAAAAAGCTCGACAACTGCTCGCGGACGCCGGCTTCAAGGACCGCGATGGCAACGGCGTGCTGGAGGACGCCGACGGCAAGTCGTTCAGATTCGAGCTGGTGTACTTTCAGGATGACGAGGACACGCAGCGCATCATGCTATTCCTGCGGGACCTTTACGCGCGCGCTGGCGTGCTGATGATTCCGAAGCCCACCGAGTGGTCGGTGATGATCGACCTGCTCACGCAGAAAAATTTCGATGCGATCACCCTGGCCTGGACCGGCGGTGTCGAGACCGACATCTATCAGATGTTTCACAGCAGCCAGACTGTGCCGGGCGGCGACAATTTCATCAATTACAAGAATCCACGTCTGGACGCAGTGATCGACAAGGCGCGCGCCACGGTCGATGAGGACGCGCGCATGCCGTTGTGGCATAAGGCCGAACGCATTATCTTTGAAGATCAGCCTTATACGTTTCTCATGCGCAGCCAGAGCCTGGTATTCATCGACGACCGCATGCGCAACGTCGAAGTAACGCGGCTCGGCCTCAATAAGGATATCGTGCCAGTCGAATGGTACGTGCCAGCGGCGCTGCAAAAATACGCGAACTGAGCGCCTGGCTGTAGGGGAAGTCCGTGCAAACTTACATCCTGCGGCGTCTGGTGCTGATGGTTCCAACCCTGTTTGGCATCACGGTGATCGTGTTCGCGGTTATGGCCGCAGCACCCGGCGGCATCAGCGCGCAAAGCCTGATTCAGGGACAGAATCTGGAGCCTGGCGCGAAGAAGGCGATGGAGGATTACTACAACCGGCTATACGGACTGGATCAGCCGGTTCCCGTGCAGTATCTGCGCTGGCTTAACAACATTTCCCCGGCGGGATTTACCTTCGATGCCAACAATGAGATCAATGGGTTTTCGCTGAACAAAGGCTCCGATCTCGGCACCAGTTTCTATTATAACCGGCCGGTGTTGGATCTTGTCGCCGAGCGCTTGCCGATAACCCTGCTGCTCAATGTGTTATCGCTTCCGATTATCTACGTTATCGCGATCACCATCGGTGTGCGCGCCGCGACCGAGCGCGGCAAACGCTTCGACACGACGTCGGGTGTGGCGTTGCTGGGCTTTTGGTCGGTGCCGACCATGCTCACCGGTGTGCTGATGATCGCGTTTCTCGCCAGCGATCAATACTGGCGCTGGTTTCCAACCGCCGGCATCAACGCGCGCGCCGCCCTGGAAATGCCGTTTATGCCGCACTGGAGCGCGACGTCGGACGTGTTAATGCTGGTATCGCTGTCCATTGCGGGGGCTGTATTGATGGGGACCTTGAGCCGCAAAGGCGGCAAGGCCACGCGCGCGGTGGCTTTTGGTGCGCTGGGCGCGGTCCTGGGTGTTCTGATGGCCGGCGATGTGGCGCGTGACGGACTCTCGCTCCTGCATGTGCTGCTGGGCGCAGGTCTGGGCGGACTGTTTATATTGATCGGTCGCGCGGATTACGAACTGCCACGCACCGCGGTCATGGGGCTTGTGGGTTTTGGCGTCGGCGTCGGGTTCGCGGCTTCGTTCGCGCAAGGCACGTTTGTGCGAGGGTTTCTGCTGGACAGCCTGTGGCACCTGGTGCTCCCGGTAATATGTCTCTCGTATACCAGTTTTGCTTTCCTGTCCAAGCTGACCCGTGCGGCGGTGCTGGAAAACCTGCTCGCGGATTACGCGCGTACCGCGCGCGCCAAGGGCGTGAGCGAATCCGATGTGTTGTGGCGGCACGTATTCCGCAACAGTCTGTTGCCGCTGATCACGGTATCCGCGACCCTGCTGCCGGGGTTGCTGGCGGGCTCCGTAATTGTTGAAACGATATTCAGTATCGAGGGCATGGGTCAGCTCGCGGTGGAGGCGGTAAAACTTCGCGATCGCGAGCTGGTGCTGTCGGTTACCCTGGTGAGCGGTTTGCTGACCCTGATCGGTTATTTGATCGCTGATCTCTGTTACGCGGTGGCGGATCCCAGAATCAGTTATGACTGACGGGCAAACGCTCGGATTGCGAGATAGTGAGATCGCGCCGGCGTCCACGACGCCTGCTCGCAGTTACGCGGCGCAAGTCTTGCGTGATGCCGCTTCCAGCTGGGGCGCGCGACTGGGTCTGATGTGGATCGCGATGCTGGCTTTCGTGGCAGTGTTTGCGCCGTTGCTCGCGAACAGCCACCCGTTACTGTTAAGCGAGCACGGCGACATAAGCAGTCCCATGCTGGCGTACCTCACGCCGGCGGATGTCACTTTGCTGGTTACGTTTTGTATCGGTTTGTTGGTGATGCTGGCACCAACGCGCGCCCGCAGGCGGCTGCTCGCAATAATGCTGACTCTGGCAATCGTCGGCGGGTTAAGTGTTGTCTATATCACGCCCTCGCCGCTGGCCATTTATTCGGACTATCGAATCAAACAGCAGACCGGCGCCTACGATTGGGTCTTGCGCGCGCCCGTGCCGTACTCGCCGAAGGATTACCTGCGCGATTACGGTGACGCCGGTTTTGAAGCGCCGCTGGAAGCTGCCCGGCGGACGCACTGGATGGGCACCGAGGAGAACGGCGCCGATGTGTTGAGCCGCATGATTTACGCGTCCCGAATCGCGCTGGGAATTGGTTTGATCGCAACCGGTATCGCGATGTTTATCGGCATCGTACTGGGCGGGCTCATGGGCTATTTCTCCGGCCGGGTGGACATGATTGGCATGCGTCTGGTCGAAATCTTCGAAGCGGTTCCCACCTTGTTTTTGTTGTTGACGCTGGTGGCGTTCTTCGGGCGCAGCCTTTATTTGATGATGGTAATCATCGGCCTCACCGGCTGGCCCGGCTACGCGCGTTACGTTCGCGCGGAGTTTCTTAAATTGCGCCAACAGGAATTCGTGCAGGCGGCGATCGCCTGCGGACTGCCGTTGCGCTCCATCCTGTTCCGGCACATGCTGCCCAATGGCGTCGGACCGATTCTGGTCAACGCGAGTTTCGGCGTGGCTGCCGCGATTCTCGCCGAGGCGGTCTTGAGTTTTCTCGGGCTGGGGCTGGTGGACGATCCATCCTGGGGGCAGATGCTCAATCAGGCCGTCCAGTCCTCGACATTCAACTGGTGGATGGCTGTGTTTCCGGGCGGCGCGATATTCTTGACCGTGTTCGCTTACAATTTAATCGGCGAAGCGCTGCGTGACGCGATCGACCCGCACCTCAAAAAAGATCAGCCCGAGTCCTGAACGTGCACTTAACGCGCGCACTGGAACCTTGTCCCACTTTCGCTCGCCATGTTGCTTGAAGTCGATAAGCTCAAAACCTATTTCAGCGCTGGCGAGGGCAGCGTGAAAGCCGTGGACGATGTGAGCTTTCACATCGAAAAAGGCGAGACGTTCTGTCTGGTCGGCGAGTCCGGCAGCGGCAAGTCGGTTACCGCGCTATCGGTAATCCAGTTGACGCCGGCCCGCATCAGCCACCATCCCGGCGGCCGCATCCTGTTCGACTATCGACATCGGGACGGCCGGGTGGAGCAGGTAGACATGGTGCGTCTGCCCGAGCACCGCAAGTGCGAGATTCGCGGCGCGCGCATCAGCATGATCTTCCAAGAACCGATGACCTCGCTCAATCCGGTATTTCGTATCGGTGACCAGATTATCGAAACCCTGAACCTTCACCGCCCGGATTTGAGCGAGGCGCGGGCGCGCGCGCGGGCGATCGAGCTGCTTGAGCAGGTGCGCATTCCGGATGCCGCGTCGCGCCTGGACGAGTATCCGCACCGGCTTTCGGGCGGTCAGCGGCAACGGGTGATGATCGCCATGGCCATGGCCTGCGAACCGGATCTGCTAATCGCGGACGAACCCACCACCGCGCTGGATGTGACCGTGCAGGCCGAGATCCTGCGGCTGATGAGAGACCTGCAAACGCGGCGCGGCATGAGCATGCTGTTTATCACTCACGACTTCGGCGTGGTATCACAGATGGCGCACCGGGTGGCGGTGATGCGCACTGGCAAGATCGTCGAGACCGGCGCGCTGCGAGAAGTGCTCACGCACCCGCAGCATGCGTACACTCGACAGCTGCTGGCGGCATTGCCAGAAAACCTCAAGAAAACGCGCAAGCACGGCGACATATCCACCGGGCGTGACGGAGACGCTGCAAACGGTTCCGGTTCCCCTCCGGCAAGTCCGCCGTGCGCGCCATTGGTCTCGCTCTCCGAGCTCAAGATCCATTTCCCGATCAAGAAGGGCGTGCTCAGGCGTACGGTCGGATTTGTAAAAGCGGTAGACGGCGTCTCGCTCGAGATCACCACGGGTCGGATCGTGGCGCTGGTCGGAGAGTCCGGTTGCGGCAAGACCACCCTCGGACGCGGCATCGTGCGGTTGATCGAGCCTACCGGCGGAAGCGTGAGTTTTGAGGATCAGGACATTACATCACTGTCGCGCGTGCAGATGTTGCCGTTCCGTCGCCGCATGCAGATTGTCTTTCAGGATCCCATCTCGTCTTTGAATCCGCGTCAGACCATAGCGGACACCCTCACCGAGCCGATGGCTGTGCACGGCATAGGCGGCTCGAACGAGGAGCGCCTGGAGCTGGCGCGTAAGGCGCTCGTGCGGGTGCAGCTCGAAGCGGGCTATTTGTGGCGATATCCGCACGAGTTCTCGGGCGGTCAGCGGCAGCGCATCTGCATTGCGCGCGCGCTGGTTTTGAATCCGGAATTCATTATCTGCGACGAGGTGACAAGCGCGCTGGATGTTTCCGTGCAGGCGGAGATCCTGGAGATGTTGCTGGAACTGCGGCGCGAGCATCAGCTTGCGATTCTGTTTATTACGCACGATATCGGCGTGGTGGAATATATCAGCGACGAGGTCGCTGTGATGCATGAAGGCCGGCTCGTCGAGCGTGGGCCGACGTTACAGGTATGTGAAACGCCGGAACATCCCTACACCAAGAAACTGTTAGCGGCCGTGCCGCGCGTAGGTTTTTAGCCTGAGCTCGCGGTGGCTTTGCTGCGACTACCGGATGCGCTCAAATCCACCCGGATATTCTTTGCTGCCATGCTTGTTTTTTCGGAAACGACTTGCAGGCTCTTACCAGTATCACCGAGATATTGTCCCGGCCGCCGTTATGATTAGCCATAAGTACCAGCCGTTCGGCGATCGCTTCGAGGTTGGTGGGGGATCGCTCGATTGCCTGCTGAATCTCGTGGTCATCGAGCATGTCGCTGAGCCCGTCAGAACAGAGCAGATAGAGGTCGCCCGGCAGCACCGCGTGATCCAGCAGGTCGATCGCCACAGTTACGTCGGTACCTAGTGCGCGGGTGATCAGATTTTTGTTGAGGGACGCGCGGGCTTCCGCGGGTGTGCAATAGCCGCGGTCTACCAGTTCCTGACGCAGGGTATGATCGACCGTCACCTGTTCGAGCCGGTTGCCGCGGTAGCGATAAAGTCGCGAATCGCCGACATTGGCGACTGTGATGACGTCGTTGTAGAAAATCGCCATCACCAGCGTTGTGCCCATGCCGTGAAGGTGAGGATAGGCGTCGGCGCTGGTGTAGATCGCCTGGTTGGCCCTGACGATTGCCTGCCGCACCGCAAGCCGCTGCAGCGCGTAGCCGGTCGCGGGATCGGTTTCTCCCGGCGAGACCGCCGGTATGGTGAGTCGCAGATCCCGCAGAATGGCATTGACCGCCAGCGCGCTGGCAACGTCGCCGCTCTGATGACCGCCCATACCGTCCGCGAGCACCACGACGCCGATGTCGAGATCTTCGCCGATGGTATCTTCGTTACGCGAGCGTGCGCGACCGGTGTCACTGAGCATTGCTGTTTTGAGCGCGTTTCTAAGGTTCATATTACGTCCCTGCTATGGAGCCGGGTGCGGCAGCGTGGCGAGCATCCCTCTGATCGAACCTGGCAATCCCCGTGCCGTGTTGAGTTGAGGTCCAACCCGGCTGATGACATTGATCAAGGTCGAGCTTACCGCCGTTTTCCTGACTGATTTGCAGTGTCAGTCACATAGCCCAGCATACCCGGGACAAGCTTCGAAGCGGCCGCGTTGGTGCGCCCAGCGAAGCGGAGTTTTAATTTATAGCGCCATGACTTAATCTGAAATGGCGCGCGTCGCGTATGGCCCGCACTCGACCACCCTTCGTCCCCTGGCCGCGCATCGTCGAGATACAACGTCATTGCCTGCCCCGGCTGCAGGAAACTGTCTTCGCCCAGCTTATTCCAGTTGCGCAGATTCGCAACCGTCACGCTGAAACGCCGCGCGATTGCATACAGCGAGTCGCCGTTTCGAACCGAATAGTTGACAGTCTTAAAGGCCGCCGGCCTTGCGCGGTCGCCGATATCAAGTCCAGTAGTCGTAATTGGCGCCGGCTGGACCAGTAGATGCTCGCCGTGTTTCAGCACGTCACCGGACGTGCGGCCGTTCCACCTGCGCAACTCGCTAACCAGAACGTTGTGTCCGCGCGCGATGCCCCAAAGGCTGTCGCCGGGTTGCACGGTATACGTCGCGCTCGGGCCAGTCGATGTTGCGGCTGTGGACAGCCCGGTGTTCGCGCTCGCAAAATGTCGCACGTCCAGCGCGGCCGGGTCATAGGGAACAAGCAGGTATTCGCCGGCTTCGATATGGCTGTCGTGAAGGCTGTTGGTTTGCTGTAACACACTCACGTCGGATTTATACCGACGCGCGATGTGCGTAAGCGTGTCGCCGTTTTTGATGAGGTGACGGGTCCAAGTCAGGCGTTCTTAGGTGCCAGCGCCGCCAGCCTTTGTTTGAATTGCGCCGCCCGTTCTATCGGTAACAGCAGGCGGTGCGGACCGTCTGGGTCCGTGGCCCAGCGGCCGAAACCTGGATTGAGCAACTGAAACGATTCGATCTCCATATTCGCAAGCCTGGCGGCTACGGCAACATCAATCTGTGCCTCCACATCGATGCTTGCCAGAAAAGGTTTGTTATCCACCGGCCATAAGGAGATGCCGAAGCGCGCCGGATTTCGCACCAGATGTCTTACCGCCAGTAGCTTCGGTACGTAGTTGCGTGTTTCCCGCGGCAGGTCCAGGCGCCAGTAATTGATCGGTTTGCCCGCGAGACGGTTCGTTTCGATTTCATGCAGCACCCGAGTGGGGCCCGCGTTATACGCCGCCAGCGTATGCAGCCAGTCGCCCAGAAACATGTCATTCAGCATCTCCAGATAGTCGAGCGCCGCAATGGTCGAGGCATAGACGTCCCGGCGCCCGTCATACCACCAGTTCTGCTTGAGGCCATACAGCAGTCCGGTGTCGGGAATGAACTGCCACAGCCCCGCGGCGTGCGAGCGGGAATAGGCAAACGGCATGTAGGCGCTTTCGACCACGGGCAGCAATACCAGCTCTGTGGGGAGCGCCCGGCGCTCGATCTCTTGCAGAATAAAGTATAGGTAAGGCGCCGCGCGCTCGGTGACCAAGCGCAGGTAGTACGGCTCTTTCGTGTACCTGGCCTCAAAGTATCGGACGCGCTCGTTGCCCTTTGCCGGTGCAAGCGAAAAGCCCTTGCGCACGCGCCACCAGATGTCGGTATCTCGTCTTACGTGCTCAGGCTGACGGACTGCCGCGCGCGGTGCGTTGTCAATAGGCGGCGGTCGCACGTAAGCGGTATTGAGGTCCGTTTCGATCTTGGCCGGTCGCTCGATTGCGGCGGCAGCTGACCGATCCTGCCGGGCGGGCTGCGTGGAACATGCGCACAATCCGGCGCACGCGATGACCAACGCGGCGCCCAGCGGTCCGTGTAAGAATGCTGCTAACATAGGTAAGAAACTCTAACGGGAGCGGCTGCGAGAATGCAAGTTAATGTTTAAGCTAATAAACCGGCTATCATTCGCGGCCGGCCGTCGATGCTGGGGCGCAAGCGCGGATGCCCGTTCCAGATAAACACGCTATGCTTGACGGCATGATCGACGAGCGCCGTTGCGGCCCCGATACGGCCGCGCAACTGTCAGCAGCCATGCGCGCCTGGTACGCAACGCTCGCGGGCGAACTGCTACTTTGCGACATCAAGCAACGCCTGGACGGCATGGTGCCGGATCTGTTTGGCTATCATGCCGTTCAGGTCGGTAGCTTGGCTCCGCGGATCGATTTTCTGGATCAAAGCCGTATCCTGCATCGACTTCGCACGGATTTCGACATGAGTGTGGCCGATGTGGCGGCTGACGGTGCGGCCCTGCCATTCGATGCCGACAGTATCGATTTGCTGCTGCTCATGCACACGCTGGATCTGGCCTTGGAACCGCACCAGGTGTTGCGTGAAGCGGAGCGCGTTTTGATTCCCGAAGGCCGCCTGATCGTGATCGGTTTCAATCCGTGGAGCGCATACGGGCTCTGGCGGTTCGCGCGCAGATGGCAAAATCAGGTGCCCTGGTGCGTCAATTTTTACAGCGGCGCGCGGCTCGGCGACTGGCTGTCGCTGCTGGGATTTGAGGTGGAAACATGTGACTACGTTGGTTTCGCACCGCCCCTGCAACGCGAGAAGCTGCGCGCGCGTCTGGCGCCCATCGAGCGCCTCCTGCGCGGGGCCGTGCCACTAATGGGTGGCGTGCGGGTGTTGCTGGCGCGCAAGCAGGTTGCGACCTTGACGCCGCTGAAACCAAGCTGGCGCCGGCATCGGAGCCTGGTGCCGGGCAAGCTGGCCGAACCTACGGCGCGCGCGGCGCAGTCGTGCCAGCGGCGCGCGCGCTAGCGAAGGCGGTGCATGGCGAATTCAGTCGAAATATTCACCGACGGCGCGTGCCGCGGCAATCCTGGCGTAGGCGGATGGGGCGCGGTGCTACGCTGCCGCGGACGGGAGAAAAACTTGCTTGGTGCGGAACCGCTGACTACCAATAACCGGATGGAACTCATGGCCGCCATCGCCGCGCTTGAAGCGCTGAAAATCGGCTGCGAAGTGGTGCTGACGACGGATTCCAGATATGTCATGAGTGGCATCAACACCTGGATGGCGGACTGGAAAAAGCGCGGCTGGCGCACCGCCGCGCGCAAGCCGGTAAAAAATGAGGACCTGTGGCGCCGGCTCGATCACGCCTGCGGCAGGCATCGTATCAAGTGGTGCTGGGTCAAGGGTCACAGCGGTCATCCGGAAAACGAGCTGGCGGATCGCCTGGCGAACCAGGCTATCGACGAGTTGCTGGCGCGTTCCGACGTGGATAGCGCAGGTGAAGCGGCACTAAACGTGACGGCGAAATAGGCCGTGCGGCAGGTCGTACTCGATACGGAAACGACGGGTCTCGAGGCCGCTCAGGGTCACCGCATTATCGAGATCGGTTGCGTGGAGGTGATCAATCGCAGGATCACCGGACGCCAGCTGCATCGTTATATCCAGCCCGACCGGGAGATCGACACCGCCGCGGCCGAAGTGCATGGCATCACCGCGGAGTTCCTCGCCGACAAACCGCGCTTCGCGGCGGTGGTGGACGAACTGCTCAACTTCGTCCGCGACGCGGAATTGATTATTCACAACGCGCCGTTCGACGTCGGCTTTCTGGACGCCGAACTTGCTGCGGTTGAACGCGGCTCTGTGCGCGACGCCTGCAACGTGCTGGATTCGCTGGCGCTCGCGCGGCAAATGCATCCTGGACAAAAGAACGGTCTGGACGCGCTGTGCAAACGCTACGGCGTGGACAATTCCGGCCGCGAACTGCATGGTGCGCTGTTGGACGCGCGCATCTTAGCCGAGGTTTATCTGGCCATGACCGGCGGCCAGACCAGTCTGCTGTTGGACGAACTGGCGGCAAGATCATCGCGGACCGGCGCGCCACAGCGTCTCACCCCACGGCATGTGCCCTTGTGCGTAATCAGGGCCGGTCGCGAAGAGTTGGAAGCGCATGCCGTCACATTGAGGGCGATCGATCAGGCCAGCGGCGGTCGATGTCTATGGCTGCAATCCGGGGGCGATCCGCGCGGTCACGAGTAAGGGGAGTCAGCGATTACCGCTTCTTTTTTGGGTTATTGGGAATAGGGTTATAGCCGGGGTCAGTTAAGTTGCGCAGACCGCCTAGCCACGTAAACGCCGACTTTACGCGCTGTGCTTCAACAACCGTTGCTTATCGCGCTGCCAGTCGCGCTGTTTTTCGACGGCGCGCTTGTCGAACTGTTTTTTGCCGCGCGCGAGGCCGACCTCCAGTTTCGCGCGGCCGCGTTTCCAATACAGCGCAGTGGGCACCAGCGTCTGACCCTTGCGTTCCACCGCGCCGATGAGTTTGTCCAGTTCTTCGCGATGCAGCAGCAGTTTGCGTGTGCGGACCGGGTCCGGCGAAAGGTGCGTCGAGGCGGTGGCCAGCGGTGAAATGTGCGCGCCCAGCAGCCATGCCTGCGCATCCCGGATCACAACGTAGCTTTCCATCAACTGCGCGCGTCCCGCGCGCAGGCTCTTGACCTCCCAGCCTTCCAGCGCCAGTCCGGCTTCGAATCGCTCTTCGATGAAAAAATCATGCCGCGCCTTTTTGTTCAGCGCGATAGTGGCGCGATCGGGCTTGTTTTGCTTGCTCATGGCCGCATTATACGGGATCGCTGCTTGTCCCCGATTGTTAATGCGTATGGGCGCCGGTTGTGCGCGCGCGCGAATTTCCGCACTATTCAGGGTTTTAATCCGCCTGCGATTCCATGAAAACAATTCACCGCGATGCTTCGGTGCCGTACACGCCGCCCGAGATGTACCAACTGGTCGACGATGTCGAGGCCTACCAGCGGTTTCTGCCCTGGTGCCGGAGCGCACGGGTGCTGGCGCGCGATGAACATCAGGTACGGGCGATGCTCGCGATTGCCAAGGGTCGCATTGAAAAATCATTTACGACCATCAACATTCTGCGGCCCCACGACCAGATCGAGGTGCGGCTGGTGGAAGGGCCGTTTCGCAAACTGGAAGGGTTATGGCGGTTCGATTCTCTGGCCGGCGGAGGTTGTCACGTAACGCTGGATATGACCTTCGAGATGTCCAGCAGGATCATGGCGATGACCCTGGGGCCGGTGTTTAATCAGGCCGCCAATATGCTGGTCGATGCGTTCGTCAAGCGCGCGCGGGTGGTCTATGGACGTCGCTGAGCAACTAGCGGCAATCACAGTGGAGGTTGTTTACACGCCCTGCGACGAACAGGCCAGCGTCAACTTGCAGATGAAAATCGGCGCGACTCTGCGTGATGCCGTCGAGCGTTCCGGCCTGCTTGCCCGCTTTGCGGACATCGACCTGAACATCAATAAAACCGGCATTTACGGCAAACCCGCAAGTTTGAATCACCGGCTTCGCGACAGGGATCGCGTGGAGATTTATCGTCCGTTGCGCGCCGATCCCAAAGAGAGTCGCCGACAGCGCGCACGCGAGCGGTTTGAACCGCGCAACTCGCCCGGGCGTTGACCCAGGCTTAGCTTTCGGCAGTGGCTTGCGGCCGTTTGATGCGGATCACCTGTCCGCTTTCGAAAAACACGGTTAAGCGCCGCTGCTCAGTCTGGCCGTAACCGGGATCGTAATAGTAAACGTAGTCCCAGCGATCGGTATGGTAACTGTCGTCGATAAGAGGATTGCCCAGCAGATAGGTGACCTGCTCGGGATTCATGCCGATCTCCAGCTGCTCCACGTCTCTCTGTTTAAGCGCGTTGCCCTGCCGGACATCGATACGGTGCACTGAAAACACGGAACAGCCGGCGAGCACCAGGCTGATCGTTACGAAAAAAATCAGGCAGGTCTGCCGATTGCGTGGAAATTGGGGGGGCATGACGTAAACAACAGCTTGCGAGTGATAAACTATGGCCGCATGATACGTCATCCGCTCTGGAGGGCATAGTGGAAAGTCAGGATCTCAAAAAGGCAGGTCTCAAGGTGACCTTGCCGCGCATGAAGATTCTCGAGATCCTCGAGAAATCTAACCCGGAAACGCATCACCTCACGGCAGAGGATATTTATCGGCTCCTACTCGAGGCCGGGGAGGAGATCGGTCTGGCGACGGTCTATCGGGTGCTCACCCAGTTCGAGGCCGCCGGTCTGGTCATCCGCCATCATTTCGAGGGCGGGCAGGCCGTGTTCGAACTGGATCGCGGCAAACATCATCACATGGTGGACTTGAGCAGCGGCAAGGTCACCGAATTTACCAGCGACGAAATCGACACGCTGCAGAAAGCGATTGCGGACAAGTATGGCTACGTGATCGAGGAGCGCAGCATGGTGCTCTACGTACGGCCGAAAAAAAGCCATCAGGATGCGTAGGTTCAGACGGCCTGCGCGCGACCTATCATTTCCTGCGCATGCGCGCGGGTTTTGGCCGTCATCTTCAGACCACCCAGCATCCTCGCGATCTCATCCACTTTCTGTAGATCGTCGAGCAGCGCTACCCGGATTTGAGTTCCGCGTCCGTGTATCGTTTTGCTGACCTGATAATGATGATGCGTCTGGGCCGCCACCTGCGGCAGATGTGTCACGCACAACACCTGACGTTGCCCGCCTAAACTCCGCAACTGTCGCCCCACCACTTCCGCCACCGCGCCGCCGATGCCGCTGTCCACCTCATCGAAGATCAGAGTGGGTATGCTCAAGTCATTGGCCGCCATGATCTGAATCGCCAGACTGATGCGTGAGAGTTCGCCGCCGGAGGCGACTTTTGCCAGCGGTCGCATGGGCTGGCCCGGATTGGCGCTGACCAGAAATTCGATGCGATCCAGTCCACTCGGCGCTATATCCCGCGTGTCGTCGAAGTCAACGCTGATCTCGAAGCGTCCGCCAGCCATCCCCAAATCCTGCATCGTGGCGGAAACCGCACTGCCGAGGTTCTCCGCGGCGGACGCGCGCGCTGAATGCACGGCCTGCGCAGCTAACCCGTAATCGTCCGCGAGGAATCGCAGGCGCTGATTAAGCCGCTCCAGATCATATTCCGGGCTTTCCAGGGAAGCCAGTTCAGCCTCCAGTTCCCTCTGGCGGACAGGAATTTCGGCGGGCGCGAGGCGATGCTTGCGCGCGAGGTTGTGTATGTCGGCCATCCGCGCCTCAACCCACGCCAGCCGCTCCGGGTCCAGCTCGAGCCCATCTGTATAACGGCGCAAAAGACTCGCGGCCTCCCTCAACTGGGCTTGCGCGGCGATTAACAAATTCAGCGGTTCACCGAGAACATCGTCGAGTTTGCTTAAGCGTTCCAGATCGGCGATCACGTGTCCCAGCCGGCCATCGACAGTGCCTTCGTCGCTTTCGTAAAGCGCAAGATAGGCTTGGCACGTTACGTCGCGCAGCTGACTGGCGTGCGCCAGGCGACGATGTTCCTCGCCCAAGGATTCGAATTCACCTTCGGCCAGAGCAAGCTGCGTCAGGTCCCGCGACTGAAAGCGCAGCAGGTCCATTCGATCCTCGCGCTCGCGGGCTTGTTCGGCAAAGGCACTGACCTTCTCGCGCAGGCCGCGCAACTCGTGATAAATCTCTGTAAGCCGGCGCAGGCGAGCGCTGTTTGCCGCATGCGCGTCCAGCAGTTCGCGCTGCGTGGCGTTGCGCAACAGCGATTGATGTTCATGCTGCCCATGAATATCGACCAGCATCTCGCCGAACTGACGCAGCATCTGCAGAGCAGCAGGTGATCCGTTGATGTAAGCCCTGGAACGGCCGTCGCGCGAGATAACGCGTCGCAACAGACACTCGCCGCTTACCTCGAAGTCGCGCTCATTGAGCCACGCGCGCGCGTTGACCCGCTGTTCGATATCCAGCGCCAGAGTGATCTCGGCGCGTTGTGCGCCAGTGCGCACCGTGCCGGCATCGGCGCGGTCGCCCAGCACCAGCCCCAGCGCGTCGATGAGGATCGACTTGCCGGCACCGGTTTCGCCGGTCAGCACACTCATGCCCGGCCCGAACTCAAGTTCCAGCTCGTCGATGATGGCGAAATCGCGGATGTGGATGCGGGTTAACACTGGGCGGGACTCGGGAATCGTTAAAATGCCCTTAGATGGCGTTCGACGACTGCATATGTGCTCGCCTTCCCACGCAAAAACGATGTTTAGGAAAAAGTTTCGGCGTACTCAAGTCCCTGTCGCCGGGCTTGACTAAAGACCAAAGGAGAAGCCACGGATGATCGCATGCCGAGCCCCGAGCCCCGTGTTCTCACCCCCATCGCAGCTTGGCGCGCAACACTTGAAAATAATCGTGATCCAGCGGCTGGATCAGCCGGAATGTCAACGCCTTGCGCGCGATGCACACACGGTCATTGGGTATCAGGTCGCAATTATCCTGGCCGTCGAACGAGGCGCGCGCCCGGTTGTCGTTCTGCCGGCACACCACGACTTCGATGCGGCTCGCCGCATCAATGACGATAGGGCGGTTGGTTAAGGTGTGCGGGCAGATCGGCACCAGCACGATCGCCTCCAGGCTGGGGTGCACAATCGGGCCGCCGCCGGACAGGGCGTAGGCCGTCGAACCGGTCGGAGTTGCCACGATCAGCCCGTCGGCTCGCAAGGCGTTGACCGGGTGACCGTCGATGTAGATTTCCAGCTCGATCATGCGGATAGAGCCTTGCACGTGGACTACCACTTCGTTGATGGCGTCACTTTCCGTGATAGTCTCGTCGTCCCGCGTCACGCGCGCCCGCAACAGATAACGGTACTCTTCCTTGTAGCGGCCGGCGAGTATCTCGTCCAAGCGCGTGTACATGTCTTCGGGCAGGATGTCGGCGAGGAATCCCAGCCGACCGCGATTGATCGCCACCAGCGGCACTCCGTGGTCCACCAGCGAGCGCGCGGCATGCAGCAGCGTGCCGTCGCCGCCAACCACGATCGCGAGATCGCAGCGCCGCGCAATCTCGTCGCGGCCCACGCTGATCTCTCCTGCCTGCCGCAACACGCCGCCGGCGCTTTGATCGACCAGCACCTCCGCGCCGCGCGCGCGCAAGTATTCCAGCAGGCCGCGCGCGGTATCCACGACCAGCGCGTCGCCGGGTTTTGTAATCAGGCCAATGGTGTGGAACACGGTCATCAGGGGTCTCTTCTACGTTAAAGGTATCACGCGCCTCATACACGGCCAACTGGATCGTTTCTTGACACAAACCGGGCGTGTATTGATGATGGGCCAGCGCGCCGGAAGACTCGTGCCGGCACCGGACAGGCAATGCGCATGGCGGCAAAAAGTGGACAATCTTCGGCAACGGCCCTCAGTGAGCGCGGGCAGCACCTGCTCAAGGTGCTGGTGCATAACTACATCGGCGATGGCCGGCCGGTAGGTTCTCAAACCCTGCTGCGCGCCGCCGCAGTGGATTTGAGTCCGGCCACGATCCGTAGCGTGATGGCCGATCTGGAAGATCGCGGCCTGATTTACTCGCCGCACGCCTCAGCCGGCCGCATCCCCACGGTCAAGGGATACCGGCTGTTTATCGATACCATGCTGCGGGTGCGACCGCTGCGCGATGCGATTATCGATCAGTTGAAGGATCGGTTATGTCGCGACCTGACACCGCACTCGCTGGTCGAGGCCGCCTCGGACATGCTGTCCGGCATCACGCAACTCGCCGGGGTCGTCACGGTGCCGCGCCAGCAGCACGTGTCCTTGCGGCAGATCGAATTCCTGGGACTTTCGGAGAAGCGTGTGCTGGCGATCCTGGTGATGAACCAGCACGAGGTGCAGAACCGGGTCATTCAGCTGGATCGCACCTACACCGAGTCCGAACTTCGCGAAGCGGCCAATTATCTCAATGCGAAGTTCGCAGGAAGAAGCATGGGCGCGCTGCGGCGCGAACTCCTGGCCGAACTCGACGCGGTGCGCGAAGACATGAACCGCATGATGCGCTCGGCCATCGAGCTGGGCGAAAAGGCATTCGCGGGCGACGAACGCACAGAGGACGACTTCGTGGTCGTAGGTCAGACCAACCTCATGGGCTATGAGCAGCTTTCCAACGTGGACAAGCTGCGCCAGCTGTTCGAGGCGTTCAGCACCAAGCGCGATATTCTGCATCTGCTGGACAAATGCATTAGCGCGCGCGGCGTGCAGATTTTCGTCGGCCAGGAATCCGGCTATCAGGTACTGGACGAGTGCAGCGTCGTGTCGGCGCCCTATTCCGTGCAGGGTGACGTGATTGGCGTGCTCGGGGTAATCGGGCCCACGCGCATGCCGTACGACCGCGTGATTCCCATTGTCGATATTACCGCGAGGCTGCTGGGCGCGGCCTTGAATACCCAGAGCCGTGACCTCACCTGAAGGTACAACCCTCAACCGCGGGGTGGATCTGTCCGCAAATTTTCAATTCCGGAGTTTATCGATGGGAAACAAGGAGCAACCAGAACGCTCGGAGACTAGCGTTAATCGCGAGGATCATCGCATCGAATCCGCGGATGTGTCCCCCGAACCCGCTGATGCAGCAGCGGCCGGGCCCGAGACACCAGCCGCGCCCGACGAAGAAGTCATAGACGTCGACGCGCTGATGGCGGCCGTGGACGAAGCCAATGGCAGGGCCGATGACTACTGGAACACGCTGCTGCGCACGCGCGCTGAGATGGAGAATCTGCGCAAACGCTGCGCCCGCGAGCTGGATCAGGCGCGCAAATACGCCGTGGAGCGTTTCGCGACCGAACTGCTGGCGGTAAAGGACAGTCTGGAAATGGGCGTCGATGCGGCCGGCGGCGAGACCGAAGCAGTCAAGCTGCGCGAAGGTACGGAACTGACCCTGAAGATGCTGAGCCGCGTGATGGAGAAGTTCAACATCAGCGGAATCGATCCGCAAGGTCAGCCCTTCGACGCCGCACGCCATCAGGCCATGACCTTACAGGAAAATAGCGAGGTACCGCCCAATACGGTGGTGGCCGTGATGCAGAAAGGCTACGCGCTCAACGAGCGCCTGCTGCGTCCGGCGATGGTTATCGTATCGAAGGCTCCCGAAGCGGACGCGGGCTGACGACGGCATCGTCAGGGCGTCACGGGTCTCAATGCGCTTGAATTTCGTGACCACGCCCACATCTAGAACCTAGTCCAAAAATCTGCTCGACGCATTCAGCTGGAGACAAATCATGGGAAGAATTATCGGCATTGATCTCGGCACCACCAATTCCTGCGTGGCCGTGATGGAAGGCAAGACCGCCAAAGTTATCGAGAACAGCGAGGGCGACCGCACGACCCCGTCCATCGTCGCCTTTGCCAGTGACGGCGAGGTGCTGGTGGGACAGAGCGCCAAGCGTCAGGCGGTGACCAATCCGGCCAACACGATATACGCGGTCAAGCGGCTGATCGGGCGCCGGTACCAGGAAGACGCGGTGCAGAAGGACATCAAGCTGGTGCCGTACAAGATCGTGAAAGCCGACAACGGCGACGCCTGGGTGGAAGCGCAGGGCAAAAAGATGGCGCCGCCTGAAGTTTCCGCGCGGATATTGCAGAAGATGAAAAAGACCGCCGAGGATTATCTGGGCGAAACCGTCACCGAGGCGGTGATCACGGTGCCGGCATATTTTAACGATTCGCAGCGCCAGGCCACCAAAGACGCCGGCAAAATCGCCGGCCTGGACGTCAAGCGCATTATCAACGAGCCCACCGCCGGGGCGCTGGCCTACGGCATGGACAAAAAGCGCGGCGACCGCAAGATCGCGGTATATGACTTGGGCGGCGGCACTTTCGATGTGTCCATCATCGAGATCGCCGAAGTCGATGGCGAGCACCAGTTCGAGGTCTTGTCCACCAACGGCGACACATTCCTGGGCGGTGAGGATTTCGACATGCGCCTGATCGATTATCTGGCCGATGAGTTCAAGAAGGATCAGGGCATCGATCTGCACAAGGATCCGCTGGCGGTACAGCGTCTGAAAGACGCGGCCGAAAAAGCCAAGATCGAGCTGTCGTCCAGTCAACAGACCGAGGTCAATCTGCCGTATATCACGGCCGATGCCAGTGGCCCTAAGCATCTGAACATCAAGCTGACGCGCGCCAAGCTTGAATCGCTGGTCGAAGCGCTGATTCAGCGCACCCTCGAGCCGTGTCGCGTCGCGCTCAAGGACGCGGAGCTGTCGGCCAAGGACATCGACGACGTGATTCTGGTCGGCGGCCAGACCCGCATGCCCAAGGTACAGCAGACCGTCAAGGACATCTTCGGCAAGGAGCCGCGCAAGGACGTGAACCCGGATGAGGCCGTTGCGGTGGGCGCCGCCATTCAGGGCGGTGTGCTGGGCGGTGATGTGAAAGACGTATTGTTGCTGGACGTGACGCCGCTGTCGCTGGGTATCGAAACCCTGGGCGGGGTGATGACCAAGCTGACCGAGAAAAACACGACCATTCCGACCAACGCGAAACAGGTATTTTCGACCGCCGAGGATAATCAGACGGCGGTGACCGTGCACGTGTTGCAGGGCGAGCGCGAGATGGCCAGCGCCAACAAGTCGCTGGGCCGCTTCGATCTGGCGGATATCCCGCCGTCGCCGCGTGGCATGCCGCAGATCGAGGTAACGCTGGATCTCGACGCTAACGGAATTTTGAACGTCTCGGCCAAGGATAAGGCCACCGGCAAGCAACAGTCCATCGTCATCAAGGCGTCTTCGGGGCTGTCCGAAGACGAGATCGATAAGATGATCCGTGACGCCGAGGCGCACGTCGAAGAAGACCGCAAATTCCACGAGACGGTCGCCGCGCGCAATCAGGCCGATAACCTGATTCATGGCGCCGAAAAGTCTCTCAGGGATCTGGGCGATAAGGTCGATCCAGACGAACGCAAGCAGGTCGAGAACGCTATCGCCGAGTTACGAGAGGCGATGAAAGGCGACGACAAGGACGCGATCGAAGCGAAGACCGCGAGCTTAAGCGAGGCCTCCGCAAAAATCGCCGAGCGCGCCTACGCGCAAAATCAGGACGGCGGCGACAAGCCTGCCAGCGACGAAGCGAACGCGAAAAAGAGCGACACGGACGATGTCGTCGATGCTGAGTTCGAGGAAGTGGACGACCGCAAAAAGTAGCGTCAACAACAAAGCTTGCAGCAACATTGTGCCGCATGACGCACGAAGTATTTTGCCCGCGTGCGACATGCGGCCCGGTTGCATATAAACGAGCCTCGGGTTGACTAGAACCGCAGTTTCAACTTGCGCCTTAGTGCATGAACAAGCGGTGAATGGAAAAATGGTGAATGGAAAAACGCGACTACTATGAGGTTCTGGGCGTGGGCCGCTCGGCGGCCCAGGCGGATTTAAAGAAAGCGTATCGCCGTCTGGCGATGAAGCACCATCCCGACCGCCGGCCCGACGACGAGGCGGCCGCGCAGCAGTTCAAGCAGGCCAAGGAAGCCTATGAAGTGCTGTCCGATCCGCAAAAGCGCGCGACTTACGATCAGTTCGGGCACGCGGGAGTGGCGGGTGCGGCAGGTGGCGCGCGCGGCGGTTTCGGTGACATATTCGATGACATCTTCGGCGACATCTTTGGCGGCGGCCGCGGCGGGAGCGGCGCCTACCGAGGCGCCGATCTTCAGTACAATCTGGAATTAAGCCTGGAAGAAGCCGTGCTCGGCACGGAAGCACAAATCCGCATTCCCAGTCTGGTCGAATGCGCGACCTGCAAGGGCAGTGGTGCGGCCCCCGGCACCTCGCCGCAAACCTGCGAGACTTGCGACGGAATCGGCCAGATTCGCATGCAGCAAGGGTTTTTCTCGGTGCAGCAGCCCTGTCCCCGCTGCCGGGGCGCGGGCAAGATAATAACCGACCCTTGCGGCACCTGTCGCGGTAAGGGCAGGGTCGAGGAATTCAGAACTTTATCCGTTACCGTGCCCGCGGGTGTGGACAGCGGCGACCGCATCCGCCTGGCGGGGGAGGGCGAGGGCGGCTCGCGGGGCGGCCGCGCTGGGGACTTGTACGTGCAAATCCAGGTCAAGCCGCATGCGCTGTTCACGCGCGACGGTCACAATCTCGTCTGCCAGGTGCCGGTCAGTATCTCTATCGCGGCGCTGGGTGGTGAACTCGAAGTGCCAACCCTGACCGGTCGCGCCAAACTCAAAATTCCCGCCGAGACTCAAACCGGCAAAGCGTTCCGGCTACGCGGCAGGGGCGTGAAGCCCGTTCGCGGCGGGGCCGAAGGCGACCTGATCTGTCAAGTTGTCGTGGAGACGCCGGTCAATCTGACCAGGCGCCAGCGGGAGCTCATGGAAAAGTTGAATCAGAGTCTGATCGACGGCGGGGAGCGCCATAACCCGCAGGCGCAAAGCTGGCTGGACGGCGTGAAGGGCTTCTTCGAGGATATGAAGCTCTGGCATCGATAAGATCGTCGGCGCCGGTCATGGCTGCGTCGCGTCTCTCGCGGCTTCTTTAACAAACACCCGCTGATTGATCGGCCTCACATAAACGCGGTCGCCCTGTTTGAGCCTGTCGCGTGCGGGATCGCCACGCGGGATTTCCACCCGGATCAAATCGTCGTATCCCGGTTGGTGCAAGTCCAGACGCAGCAGCGCGCCAGCGACCGTTACTTTGTCCACATCCGCCACCAGATAACCGCCCTCGGCGCCATTGGGCTGCAGTGCCACTTCGAACTCGTGTGGCCGGACATAGGCGACGGCGTCAATGTTGGACGTCTCAGCGTGTTCTGGCAGATGCACGCGCACCGCGTCGCCGATCTGCGCCCAGCCGCGGTGCACGCGGCCATGAAAAAGATTGACCTGCCCGACGAATGAAAAGACGAACGGCGAGGCCGGATGATCGTAAACTTCCGCTGGCGTACCGATCTGCTCGACTTGGCCCCGATTCATTACGACCACCCGATCCGACACCTCCATAGCCTCCTCCTGGTCGTGGGTGACGAACACGGAGGTCACGTGCAGCTCGTCGTGCAGGCGGCGCAGCCACACCCGCAGATCGCGGCGCACCATGGCGTCGAGCGCGCCGAAGGGTTCGTCCAGCAGCAACACTTTTGGCTCCACCGCCAGCGCGCGCGCCAGCGCGACCCGCTGCCGTTGACCTCCCGAGAGTTGCGGTGGATAACGATCCGCCAGCGACTGCACCTGCACCAGCTTCAGCAACTCCAGCACGCGGGCGCGTATTTCATGCTCCGGGGACCGCACTTTACGCGGTCGCACGCGCAGACCGAAGGCGACGTTTTCGAACACGGACATATGCCGGAACAGCGCGTAATGCTGGAACACGAAACCGACCTGGCGCTCACGGACATGGCTGGAAGTGGCGTCTTCGCCATGAAAATACACATTGCCCGCGTCAGCCCACTCCAGCCCGGCGATGGTGCGCAGCAAGGTGGTCTTGCCGCATCCCGACGGCCCCAGCAGGGCCACCAGTTCACCGGTGGGCACCTTCAAAGAGATGTCTTTCAGCGCCTGAAAGGACCCAAACGCCTTGGACACGCCCTGGATCTCGATACTCATTGCGCACGCTCCTGATATATTGCTTTGATTTCCTGTTGGGTACGCCACTCGACCACGCTTTTGACAATCAGGGTTACCATCGCGAGGCCGGCCAGCAAGGTGGCGACCGCGAAGGCGGCGGCGAACTGATATTCGTTGTAGAGAATTTCGATGTGCAGCGGCATGGTGTTGGTATACCCGCGGATGCGACCCGACACCACCGACACTGCGCCGAATTCTCCCATGGCTCGCGCGTTGCACAGAATTACGCCGTACAGCAGCGACCACTTGATCGACGGAAGGGTTACACGCCAGAAGGTTTTCCAGCCCGATGCACCCAGGGTGAGTGCGCTTCTTCGGCGTCGGTGCCCTGTTCGTACATATGCGGGATCAACTCGCGCGCGACGAACGGAAACGTGATAAATGTCGTGGTCAGTACGATCCCCGGTACCGCGAAAATAATCTTGATGTCGTACGCGTCGAGCCAGTCGCCGAACCAGCCCCGCGCGCCGAACATCAGTACGAACACCATACCCGCAACCACCGGCGACACCGCGAACGGCAGGTCGATCAAGGTGATGAGGAACTGCTTGCCGCGGAAATGAAACTTTGCGATCGCCCAGGCCGCCGCCAGCCCGAACAACACGTTCAGCGGCAGCGACACGGCCGCCACCAGCAGAGTGAGCCTGATCGCGTCCAGTGCATACGGCTCCGTAATGGCGGCAACATACACATTCCATCCGTTCGCCAGTCCCTGTGTAAAGACCGCGACCAGGGGCACCGCCAGAAACAGTGCTAGAAATGCAAGCGCCAGCGCGGTCAGCAGCCATCGCAACCCACGCGGACTCAGTAGTCGCATGGCGCCGCGCCGACACAGGTACGGCATCCGGCAGAGTCAATACTGCGGCCATCTTTAAGTTCCCCGCTTGAGGCTCCACAACTGGAGCACATTAATAACGAACAGCAAAATGAACGAGACGATCAGCATCACCACCCCCAGCGCAGCCGCGCCGGCGTAGTCGTATTGCTCCAGCTTGGTAATGATCAAAAGCGGCGTGATCTCGGTGCGGTACGGCATGTTGCCGGATATGAATACCACCGAGCCGTACTCGCCGATCGCGCGCGCGAACGCCAGCGCAAAGCCGGTGAGCAACGCCGGCCACAACGCCGGCATGATGACACGGCGAAAAATCTGCCAGCGATGCGCGCCCAGACTGGCCGCGGCCTCCTCAAGCTCCTTTTCCAGATCCTGCAGCACCGGTTGTACCGTGCGCACCACGAACGGCAGGCCGATAAAGGTAAGCGCCACGATGACGCCCAGTTCGGTATAGGCGACCCGTATACCTAACGGTTCCAGCCATTGTCCGATCCAGCCGTTGTAGGCGTACAGCGAGGTCAGGGTGATGCCGGCCACCGCGGTCGGCAGCGCGAAGGGCAGATCCACCATTGCGTCGACTACCCGCTTGCCGGGAAAGCTGTAGCGCACCAGCACCCAGGCGGTTAGCAACCCCAACACGAGGTTGATGACGGCGCCGACTAGCGACGCGCCGAACGTGATGCGGTAGGACGCGATCGAGCGCTGATCCGTCGCCACCACCCAAAAATCCGCCAGTGACAGTTCGAACGCTTTCAGTACGAGCGCCGCCAGCGGGATCATCACCAGCAAAGTCATGTACATCAGGGTGAAGCCCATCGTCAGGCCAAAGCCCGGTAGCACGCTTTGGGGCTTAAAAAGAGCTCATTGCCGCCGCCGCATGCCCGCGCTGATGAGCCGGACGTTAGAAAAATCAAGTCGCATATCATTCTCTACACGGAAATGGGGTACCGCACCTGGCGTCGCGCCAGATGTTCGGCAAGTTCGATGGCTTGTTGTTGAATTTCGTGGGCGGCGATGGACTCCCACAATTCGCCTACGCGCAGACTGCCGAGCGCGAACAGTGAGGACCAAGTTCGGCCGCCGGCCGATTGCAGGCGGCCAAGTTCGTCAGTACGAAGGCCAAGCCCGGCCATCCCAGGCCGCGCGACGCCGGTGCGCAGCAGGTTATGCAACAACGGGGAATCGCCTCGACGCGGATCGAGTTCGAATCCCAGACTGCTGATCACGCAGTGCACGGCTTGTATAGACTGATTCCCGCCAACTTCCCGCAACGCCACCTCCAGCGCCGCGGAGGTAGCGCGGATTTCTCCGATTCTGCCCTTGTGGATCGTCAGGCGCCCCCTATCTTTAAGAGCATTCAGTTGTAGCGCGACTTCGGATGCGATGCGATGGCGATGCGCATCCCAGTACGAACGCGCATGGCGCAGAAAACGCTGGCGCTCCGGTATGGTTAGTCCGCGCCAAAGCGCCTGAGCCTGATGGCGCGCCGCGTCCATGCGCCATTGCCACGGCCGGCCCGTCCGCCTGGCTTCCTCCACGCCGCCGCGTAATTCGCGCATCAACGCGCGTAGGCCGACGCTTGTCAACGGCTCGCAGCACCCGTGATCGTCGCTGTGCGCCTGGGGAATGAGGCCGTTACGGGACACGGCGTGGATATGTCCCCGATGATCGTGACGTTCAAGGGTTAACAACGCGTCTACCATCGAAAGACCCGTGCCGACGATCAGCACATCGGCGTCGGGACGCGGCGGCTGGCTCTGTAAATCCCAGGCGTGCAGCACCCGCGCGTCCGGCGAACGCAAGCCGGGGAAGCCGCCCGTGCGACGCGGCGTGTTGCCCACCGCCAGTATCACCAGCGGCGCGTAGAGGCAGCGGCCATCGGATAGCCCGATGCTCCACAGGCCGCGCTCGACTTGCTCGCAATACATCGCGGAGTACCGAAGATGGGTGAACACGGCGCCAGCTTGATTGACGGCGACGTTCAGCTCCTGGCATACGTAGTCGCCGAACCAGCCACGTGGGGGTGAAACTGCTTTCATCCACGCCGGCCGCTCCGCCCCTCGCTTGCGCGCGGGCCTGTGCCCAGCGTGTGTAATGCTGGTCGTCATCGTTACGCAGGCTCATGTGTTTCGCCCGCGTGTTTAGCAGGTGGCAGCTCAAACGCGTGCCGTACGCTACACCGCGGCCAAGCCGTACGCTTGGTTCGATGATCGCCAGCCGCGGCGGCGAAGCCCGACGCAACAGGTGGATCGCGGCGACAACGCCGGCATAACCGCCGCCAATAATCACTACGTCGTAGTGCGGCGCACGTGCGGCCCGGCCGCCCCGCTGTGGCAAATGCAACGAGGCTTCTCGACTCATGAGTTCGGTCCCTGATTGGTGGATACGCGCGCTACAACTTGCCGACCAGGACGTCGGTAGACTTGAACAAGGCCACCGCTTCGTCACCACCTGCAGATCGACACCGCGAATCGAGCTGGAGGTGATTACCGCGGTGATTATCCCCGCAGGTGTTTCCACCTCGACCTCCGACACCACCGGGCCGTCGTTATGCGCAACACGGTGCCGCGAAATTGATTACGTGTGTTTACGGTTATAGACATGACTAAGTGCTCCTGGGGTTAGGGGGCACGCGTCGGCGTACCCCGGCTGAGTGATTCGGATCGATAACAGAAGGTCAACGGCCTTCGCTATAAATCTGGTCGAAAAGTCCGCCGTCGTCGAAGTGTTTGGTCTGTGCTTCGTCCCAACCGCCAAAGTCGTCGATGGTTACCAGCGGAATCTCTTTGAACTGATCCTTGTACTGGGCGGCGATCTGCGGATTACGCGGACGGTAATAGTGCTTGCCCGCGATCTCCTGACCCTCTTTGGTATACAAATACTTGAGGTACGCGGTGGCCACCTCGCGCGTACCGCGATCGTCCACGACATCGTCGACCACCGATACCGGCGGCTCGGCGAGAATGGACTGCGAGGGATAGACGATCTCAAATTGGCCCGGCCCCAGCTCCTCAATGGCAAGAAAGGCCTCGTTCTCCCAGGACAGGAACACGTCGCCGATGCCACGCTGTACGAAAGTCGTCGTGCTGCCGCGCGCGCCGGAGTCCAGCACCGGCACGTTTTGGAACAATTTGGTTACAAATTCTTGCGCCTTTGCTTCCGAGCCGTATTCCTTTTCCGCCCAGGTCCACGCCGCCAGATAGTTCCAGCGCGCGCCGCCGGAGGTTTTGGGATTGGGTGTTATCACGCTCACGCCGGGTTTGACGATGTCGTCCCAGTCCTCGATACCTTTGGCATTACCCGTGCGCACCAGCAATACGATCGTCGATGTGTAGGGCGCGCTGCTGTTGGGCAGGCGAGTCTGCCAGTCTTCTGGAATCAGCTCGGCCTCCGTGTACAAGGCGTCGATGTCTCCGGCCAGCGCCAGGGTCACGACGTCGGCCTCCAGCCCATCGATCACCGAACGGGCCTGGCTGCCCGAGCCGCCGTGCGACTGGTTGATAGTGACCGTGTCGCCGGTCTTCTCCTGGTAGTATTTGGCGAAGGCGGCGTTAAACTCGGTATAGAGTTCGCGTGTAGGGTCGTACGATACGTTGAGCAGTTCGTACTCCTCGGCCGAGGCGAGCGATGCCGCGCCGATGATGGCGGTCGCCGTCGCCGCCACGATTAAACGCTTATATCTAAGTTTCATGGTGTGATTACTCTTGGTTTTAAGTGACGTGGAATCAAAAGCTCACCTGCAAACGCGACAGGGCGACCTTCTCCTTAGGGAAGCCAGACGCGCCGCTGAAAGAGTCGAAGTCCGTTTGAAAGTAGGCAACTGCGGCTTTCAGGTTCTTCGTGAGATACCAGTTCAGACCTAAGCCCCAGGTTTTGGCCTCGGAGATCGAGCCGGCCGGATCGGCATAGAGCGGGAAGGCATCGTCGTCCAGGTCAAGCCATCCGAAGCGCGCCGCCACTTCGAACGCGCCCCAGCCGCCGCTACCGACGGGCTTGTATGGCTCGATGCCCGCGTAACTGGCGTCCTCACCCGTCAACACGAACACCGCTGTGGCCTGCGCGGCCTCATGCGACAGCTCGGCCACGGTGGCGCCGTCGGTGACGTCGAGCTCCGAGCGGATGTACTCCGTCAGTACGCCGAAGGATCCGACGTAGTAATAACCCTGGGGTGACCAGAGAGGTGGCCCCACAAAATCGGACAGCGGGATAAGTGGAGCTCTGCAACAATGGGCGAGAGATTGCCCGAGGAGCAAAGAGCATGAGACGACCCCGCCGTAACCACACAGCGGTATTCAAAGCGA